>NZ_JBGBPT010000012.1:0-24004 GCF_041106355.1 Streptomyces sp. BF23-19
TGGCGCATCACCAGCGCTCCGACGTGTGTGCGGTGCCGGCCGCGGGCATCGTCGCCGAGGCGATGGTGGCCCTCGTGTTGGCGGACGCGGTCGTGGAGAAGTTCGGTGGTGACTCCGTCCCGGAGACCCGTCGCAACGTCCGCTCGTACCTCGACAACCTGCAGATCCGGTGACGGCCGGACCACTGGTCGTCCTCGTCGGACCCATGGGGTCCGGCAAGTCCACGGTGGGGGCACTGCTCGCCGAGCGGCTCGGCGTCCCCTTCCTCGACACCGACCACGAGGTGCAGCGCCGTACCGGCCGGACCGTCGCGGACATCATCACCACCGACGGCGAGCCGTCCTTCCGCGAGCTGGAGCACGAGGCGGTGGCCCGCGCCGCCGCCGAACACACCGGAGTCCTCGCCCTCGGCGGCGGCGCGGTCCTGCACCCGGGCACGCGCGCCCTGTTGGCCGCGCTGCCCACGGTCTTCCTCGACGTACGGGTCGACGAGGCCATGAAGCGCCTCGGTGACGGTGCGGGCCGACCGCTGCTCGCGGACGGTCCGCAGCGGCGCTGGGAGCACCTGATGGCGGACCGACGCGCGCTGTACCTGGGGCTCGCGCGGGCCGTCGTACCGACGGACGACCGCACACCGCACGAGATCGAGCGCGCGGTCACCGAAGAATTGGAGCTGGAGAAGGCATGACCGGGCAGTCAGTGACGCGGATCCGGGTCGGCGCGAGCGCGGCGGCCGAGGCCTACGAGGTCCTGGTCGGGCGGCGGATCCTGGAGGATCCGGCCGAGCTGCAGCGGCTGATCGGGCCGCACGCCCGCCGGGTCGCGCTGATCCACCCCGAGGCGCTGACCGCGGTGGCGGGCCGGCTACGGGCCCAGGCCGAGGAGCTCGGCTGCGAGACGATCACCCTGCGGGTGCCGGACGCCGAGGCGGCGAAGACCGCGGAGGTGGCGGCCCACTGCTGGCAGCGGCTCGGCCGCGCCGGTTTCACCCGCACCGATGTGATCGTCGGTGTCGGTGGGGGAGCCACCACCGACCTCGCGGGCTTCGTCGCGGCGAGCTGGCTGCGCGGGGTGCGCTGGGTCGCCGTACCGACCACCGTCCTCGCGATGGTGGACGCGGCGGTCGGCGGCAAGACCGGCATCAACACCGCCGAGGGCAAGAACCTGGTCGGTGCCTTCCACCCGCCGGCCGGCGTGCTCTGCGACCTCGCGGTCCTCGACTCGCTGCCCGTCGAGGACCACGTCAGCGGCCTCGCCGAGATCATCAAGGCCGGATTCATCTCCGACCCGGTGATCCTCGACCTGATCGAGGCCGATCCGGCCGGTGCCCGCAGCCCCGAGGGCCCACATCTGCCCGAGCTGATCCGCCGGTCCATCCAGGTCAAGGCCGACGTGGTCGCCGGTGACCTCAAGGAGGCCGGACCGCGTGAGGTCCTCAACTACGGCCACACCCTCGCGCACGCCATCGAGCGATCCGAGCGCTACACCTGGCGGCACGGCGAGGCGGTGTCCGTCGGCATGGTCTTCGCCGCCGAACTCGCCGCTCTGGACGGGCGCCTGCCGGTCGAGGAGGTGGCACGCCATCGGGCGGTCCTGACCTCGGTCGGCCTGCCCGTCACCTGTCGCGGAGACCGCTGGCCCGCGCTCCTGGACACGATGCGGGTGGACAAGAAGACCCGCGGCGCCCGGCTCCGCTTCATCGTCCTCGACGCGGTGGGCCGGCCCGCGGTGCTCGCGGACCCCGCCCCCGAGCTGCTCGAAGCCGCGTACGCGCGGATCGCCGCCGTGGCGCCGGAGCCGGAGCCGGAGCCGGGCGCGCGGTCGGGCGAGCCCCGACGCGTCCTCGTCCTGGGCGGCCCGAACCTCGGCCGCCTCGGCTCCCGCGAGCCCGGGATCTACGGGACCACCTCGTACGCCGAACTCGCCGAGACCTGCCGGAGCCTCGGCAAGGAGCTCGGGCTCGACGTCGAGGTCCGCCGGAGCGACGACGAGGCCGAGCTGATCCACTGGCTGCACGAGGCCGCCGACCTCGCGCTGCCCGTTGTCCTCAACCCGGCGGCCTTCACGCACTACTCCTACGCGCTGCGCGACGCGGTGGCACAGCGCACGGCCCCGCTGATCGAGGTCCACCTGTCCAACCCGCACGCCCGCGAGCCCTTCCGGCACCGGTCGGTGATCTCCCCGGTCGCCAGCGGCACCATCGCCGGACTGGGCACGGACTCCTACCTGCTGGCCCTGCGCTCGCTCGCCGGGTCGGCCCCGCGGGCCGGGGCCGAGACGGCCGCCGGACCGGGCACGGGAGCGGACCGTTGAGCCGGCGCCCGCGCCGGGCCGCCGTCCTCGGATCGCCCGTCGCCCACTCGCTCTCCCCGGCGCTCCACAGCTGCGCCTACCGGGTGCTCGGCCTCGACCACTGGTCCTACGACCGCTACGAGGTGGACGAGCACGTCCTGCCCGGCTTCCTCGCCCGACTGCGCGACCGGGCCGAAGGCCCCACGTGGGCGGGCCTGTCGCTGACCATGCCGCTCAAGCGGGCCGTGATCCCGCTGCTGGACGAGGTCACCGTGCGCGCCGCCGCCGTGGAGAGTGTCAACACCGTACTGAGGACCCCCGACGGGCGGCTGACCGGCGACAACACCGACATCCCCGGTCTGGTCGCCGCCCTGCGCGAGCGGGGCGTGCACCGGGTGGAGTCCGCCACCCTGCTCGGCGCGGGTGCCACCGCCGCCTCCGCGCTCGCCGCCCTCGCGGAACTCGCCTCCGGCCCGGTCACCGTCTGCGTGCGAGGCCCCGAGCGCGCCGCCCGGATGCGTGCGTGGGGAGAGCGCCTCGGGGTGGACGTCCGGACGCTCGCCTGGGAGCGCGCCGGCGCCGCGTTGACCGCGCCCCTGGTCCTGTCGACCACCCCCAAGGGAGCCGCCGACGTCCTCGCCCGCGCCGTCCCGGCCCGGCCCGGGGTCCTCTTCGACGTCGTCTACGACCCGTGGCCGACCCCACTCGCCGCAGCCTGGTCCACCGCCGGCGGACCGGTCCTCAGCGGGCTCGACCTGCTCGTCCATCAGGCGACCCGACAGGTCGAACTCATGACGGGCCGCGGCCCGGCCCCGCTCGCCCGGATGCGCGCGGTGGGCAGCGCGGCCCTGGCCACCGCCGCGGCGATGTGCTGACCCCGCGCGCCGACCCGGCCCGCCCGCACCACCGCGTACGAACACCGCAGGAGATGAAGCAGATGAGCGCAGTTCAGTTCGGGATCTTCACGATCGGGGACGTCACCACCGATCCGACGACCGGGCGCAGGCCGACCGAGAACCAGCGGATCAAGATGATGGCCGCCATGGCGGTGAAGGCCGAGGAGGTCGGGCTCGACGTGTTCGCCACCGGCGAGCACCACAATCCGCCCTTCGTGCCCTCGTCACCGCCGACGCTCCTCGCGTACATCGCGGCCCGCACGTCCGAGATCATCCTCTCCACCTCGACCACGCTGATCACGACCAACGACCCGGTGAAGATCGCCGAGGACTACGCGACGCTCCAGCACCTGGCCGACGGGCGGCTGGACCTCATGATGGGCCGGGGCAACACCCCGGCCGTCTACCCCTGGTTCGGTCAGGACCTACGCCGGGCGATACCGCTCGCGGCCGAGAACTACGAACTGCTCCACACCCTGTGGAGGAAGGAGAACGTCAGTCGGCAGGGCACGTTCCGCACACCGCTCCAGGGCTTCACCTCCACGCCGCGCCCGCTGGCCGGCGTACCGCCCTTCGTCTGGCACGGCTCGGTCCGCTCCGCCGAGGTCGCGGAGCAGGCCGCCCTCTACGGCGACGGCTTCTTCGTCAACAACATCTTCGCGCCGACCGGCCACTACAAGCAGCTCGTCGAGTTCTACCGCGAGCGGTACGCGCACCACGGCCACGGCACCCCGGAGCAGGCCGTCGTCGGCCTCGGGGGCCAGACCTTCCTCAAGGCCCGTTCCCAGGACGCCTTCAAGGGCTTCCGCCCCTACTTCGACCGCTCGCCGGTCTACGGGGGCGGCGCGTCCCTGGAGGACGTCGCCGATCGGACCCCGCTGACCGTCGGCAGCCCGCAGCAGGCCATCGACAAGACGCTCGCCTTCCGCGAGATCTACGGCGACTACCACCGCCAGCTCTTCCACGTGGACCACGCGGGGATTCCGCTGGAGGCAGCGCTCGAACAGATCGAGATCCTCGGCACTGAGGTCGTGCCGGTGCTCCGCAAGGAGATGGCGGCGATCCGCCGCCCGGACGTCCCGGACGCACCCCGCCACCCCTCGGCCCCGCGCACGTAGGCACGGGGTGCGGGACGGAGCGGGTCAGGCGGCCGGGGCGGGCACGGGTTCGTCCTCGCGTGCGGCGGCGGCCGGGAGGCGGGTGACCCGCCACCAGGCGGCCAGGGCCTTGAGGGCCGATCCGGCCGCCAGACCCCACGCGGCGCCCGCCACCCCCCACACCGCGTACCCGCCGAGCAGCAGCCCCACGGACAGCAGCGAGAAGACCACCTGCAACGACAGCGTGGCCTTCGGAGCGAGCACCCGCAGGGTCAGCAGCGCGCACGTGCCGAGCCCCATCACGGCGTACTGCGCCCCCGTGGCCGGCAGCAGCGCGGACGCGCCCGCCCAGGTGTCGCCCAGCAGTTCGCGGCCCAGCCGGTCCGGCAGCAGGTACAGGGCCGTGGCCCAGCCCGCGCCGACCGCCGCGAGTACGAGTCCCAGCGCGGCCGTGGCCCGCACCGTGGCCCGCTTGCCGCCGAGCCGCCCGAGGACCGGCGGCCCGAAGGCGTTCGCGGAGTTGAACAGCACGTTCAGCGGCCCGAAGAGCGTGGTCGCACCCCGCAGCGCGCCGACGGCCAGCGGGGTGGCGAACACGCCGAGGCCCAGGACGGCGAGCTGGCTGGAGCCGTTGCCCACCGCGAACTCGACCACGAACCGCTGCCCGAGGTGACCCCGCCGCAGGTACGGCCGCAGGTCGGCTCGGCCGCCGCGCACGTACGGCCGCAGCAGCCACAGCCCCAGGCCCAGCGCCGGCAACGCGGAGAGCCCCCACGCGAGCACCAGCCGCCCGGCCGAGGCCCCTTCGGGCTGCAGGGACAGCGCCGTGACCACGCACACCAGCCGCAGCGCGTCGGCGGCCAGCGCCCGCTCGGGGGCGCGCAGCGCGGAGAAGCAGTACCGCAGGCCGTCCTGGAGAAGCACCAGCGGCAGCACGAGGCCCAGCGCGAGGAAGGCCGTCCCGGTGGCCCCGGGAAGTACGAGGCCCACCACCGCGAGCAGGACGCCCACGGCGGCCGACCCGGCGGCCGTGAAGCCCACGGCCGAACGGCATTCGGCGCCGAGCCTCTCGCCCTTCTCCAGCACCAGGCTCTGGCCGACGTAGGCCATGTTCAGCCCGAGGAGCACGCTGAAGGTCACGTACACCATGGAGAAGTCGGCGAACCCGGACGCCGAGGACAGCCGGGCGGCCAGCACCAGCACCAGGATGTTCGTGGCGCTGGACGCTGCCTGGTCCAGGACGGAGGCGACGGCGGCGAGGCCGCGTCGGCTCATCTGCGGCCCATGCGGACGGTGCGCAGCGCGACGGTGTCGGTGCCGTCACCGGGGATGTGCTGTTCGGGCTCGGCCACTTCGTACGGGATCGGCTGGGGCTGCGGCACGGGCTTGCCGGACTTCGCCCCGGTCCCGGGACCCGCGCCGGGGCCGACGGGGGCCGGGCCGCCCTTGCCCTTGCCGCGCTTCTCGCCGGGCAGCGGCGCGTGCAGCACCGCGCCGAGCACGGTGCCGCCGGCGCCGCTGATCAGCTCGCGGATCCGGGACAGGTCGGTGCGGTGCACGGCGCGCGGGTCGCAGACGACCAGGACGCCGTCGACGCGGTCGACGAGGGCCAGGGCGTCGGCGTAGGAGAGCACGGGCGGCGCGAGCACGACGACCGTGGAGTTGGGGGAGTCGGCCTCGGAGATCAGCCGGGTGGCGCGGGCCGAGGTCAGCGCGCGCGGGACGTTGCGCGCCCGCTCGCCCGGGATCAGGTCGAAGGAACCGGACTCCCCGGCGTCCACGACGAGCTGGCGTCCGTCGGGCCACTCGGTGTCCGAGTGCCGGCCGCCGGCCGAGCCGCCCGAGGTCTGGCTCCAGCGCGGCCGGCCGCCGGCGTCCGTCGGCAGCTGGCTGGCCAGGACCGGGGTGCGCAGGTCGGCCTCGATGAGGAGGACGTCCTTGCCGGTCTCCGCGAAGGAGGCGGCGAGGTTCACGGCCACCGCGGCGGCGGTCTCGCTGCTGCCGCGCGGGGCGACGACGAGCAGGCGGCGCCGGTCGGCGAAGCGGGCGTCGTAGGCGAGCCGGAAGGCCACCGAGCGGTACTCCTCGGCGAGTCGGGGATCGGCCTCACCGGCGGCGAGCAGCGGTCCGCCGCCCGTCCGGTCCCGGGGCAGGTAGCCGAGCACGGGCGCGCGCAGCGCCCGGGCCACGTCGCCCTCGGAGCGCGGGGCCGGGTCGAAGACCAGCCGCACCCAGGCGGCCAGCAGGCCGAGGGCCAGGCCCACGGCCGCGCCGAGCGCGAGCGACATGAGGATGCCGGGCCCGTCGGTGGCGGTGGGCGCGGTCGCCGCGCTGGTGACGCGCCCCGGCGTCATGTCCAGGGCCTCGAGCTTGGTGATCTTGGTGTTGTAGCCGCCGACCTCGCTCTGCAGGTCGGTCTTGGAGGAGCTGGCGGCATCGCGTCCGGCGCCGGCCGGCATCCGGGCGATCTCCTTCGACAGCTCGTCGAGCTGCTTGGCGATCGGGTCGCGCTGCTCCTTGTACCCCTTGACCATCTTGTCGCGGGTGGCGTCGAGGGCCTCCTGCCGCTTCAGCAGGTACGCCTCGGTCATCGTGTTGGCGCGCTTGGCGGCCTCCTTGGGGGAGTCCGCCGTGTACGTGAAGCGCAGCACCATGGTCTGCGGCGGGTTGGTGACCTGCAGCCCGCTGCGCAGGGCGGCGAAGCCGGACGCGTCCACGCCGAGCTTCTTCGCCGCCTCGTTGGCTATGGAGGAGCTGAGCGCGACCTGGCGCTCCGAGCCGATGTTGATCGCCTTGTCCGGGGCGAGGCTCGGGTTGAACGGGTCGTCGGTGGGCGCGCGCAGGACGACGTCGGCGGTCGCGACATAGGTGTCGGCCGTGGAGATGCCGAGGTAGACGCCGCCCAGCAGACCGATCCCGATGCCCGCGCCGATGAGCCTGCGGTAGCGCAGGAGCTGCCGGAACTGATCTCTGAGGAGATCGGGTTCGTCGTCGGCCGGTGCCGCTGCAGGGCGGTTCGTCTCGATCACGGCCGGGGTCCCCCAAGTGCTTCGTCTATCAGTGCGTCGATGCGGGCCAGGCCCGCCTCGCGGCTCAGATGCGCCGCCACATGGCGGGGTCCGGCCGCTCCCAGTGCGTCCGCGCCTTCGGGGTCCTCGGCCAGGGCCCGTACGGCCTTCAGCAGTGCCTCGGGGTCCTCCGGTGGTACGAGTACCCCCGCGCCCGAGCGTTCCACCTCCTGGGCGGTACCGCCCTCCGCCGCCACGGAGGCGACGACGGGCCGACCCGTCTGGAAGTAGGAGGTCAGCTTCGACGGGACGCTCATGTCCAGCACGGCGGCGTGCTGAGTGACCGCGAGAACGTCCGCCGCGGCGAGGATATCCGGGAACTCGCCGTCAGCGGCAGGGGGGATGATGTCCAGATTCGGTACATCCGCCGCGAGATCGGACAGAGCCGACCGCTGACTGCCGTCGCCCATCAAGACGAAACGGACGCTCGGATCCAGCCGGGCGGCGCCCACGAGGACTTCCAGGCCCTGCTTGAGGCCCATGTTCCCGGAGTGCAGGACGACGGTCTCGCCCGGGGCCCAGCCGAGGTGGTGGCGGGTCTCCCCGCGCGGCTTGGTGGGCACGGGCACGTGCGACCAGTTGGGGACGAGACGGATCTTGTCCGGGTCCACGCCCATGCCGACGACCCGGTCCACGAAGGTCTCGTGGATGACTCCGACGAGGGTGGCGCGCTTGAGGGCGTACGCCTCGGCGCGGCCGGCGATCGCGGCGGCCTTGTCGCCGCCGCTGATCCCGCTCTGCGCGGCGGCGGCGCCCATCAGGTCCTGGACGACCGGGACGTACGGGACCTTCCAACGCGCCGCGAGCCGGGCGGCGAGCACGCCGCCGGCCAGGCTGGGCATCTGGGCGAGGACCGCGTCGGGCTTCGGCATCCGGGGCGGAGCCACGGCGCCGTGCAGCAGAATCGATCCTTCAAAGAGGGCGCGCTTCACGGCGGTCTGGCGCGGCGGCACGGTGTGCGCACGCCGGTGCACGGTGACCCCCGCGCGCTGTTCCGTGCGCCGGAACGCCCCCTTGTACTCGGGTTCGAGCGACCAGGCCGGGTAGTGCGGCATGCCCGCCAGGACGTGCGTCTCGTGACCGAGATCCGCCCAGTGCTCCGCGATCTGGGTGGCGTACGGGCCGATCCCCGCGTGCTCCGGAGCGTAATTGGTGGAAACCAGCAGCATGCGCCGCTGACCGGATCTGGACACCGTGCGTCCCCTCTTCCCCTGGATGATGCGCACGTCACCCTATTCGTTCACCCGCATGGTGCGGAACGTGCACGCTATTGTCTGCTAATCCGCTACACCGGGGGGTGTGGCTGCTGGGGGTAGAAGATGACGGAGCACGACATGTCCGACCTTGCCGCGCCTGCGCGCAGGCCGTATCGAGTCGGCTATGCGCCCGGCGCCTACGATCTGTTCCACATCGGGCATCTCAACATCCTCCGGCACGCCCGGAGCCAGTGCGACTACCTGGTCGCCGGAGTGGTCTCGGACGAGATGGCCGAGCTCGCCAAGGGGCGCCGCCCGATGATCCCGCTCGTCGAGCGGCTGGAGATCGTCCGCAGCGTCAAGTACGTCGACGCGGCCTTCGTCGAGACGGTTCCCGACAAGGTGGAGACCTGGAAGCAGGTCCGCTTCGACGTCATCTTCAAGGGCGACGACTGGCGCGGCACGCCCAAGGGCGACCGGCTGGAGAAGGACTTCGCCGCCCACGGCGTCGACGTCGTGTACTTCCCCTACACCGTGCACACGTCCAGCACCCAGCTGCGCCGGGCACTGGACGCGCTCGCGGAACCGGCCCAGGTCCCGGGCCAGATCACCGGCGAACGGCGCTGAGCTCCCGGAACCACTTCGCGAGGAACGCCAGCAGGAACAGCGTGGCGACCACGCCCAGTCCCGCGTAAGCCCAGACGAACAGCTTCCCACCGCCGAGCAGCAGGAACACCAGGCAGAACACCCCGTAGTCCACGGGCAACAGGGCCACCGCGCGCGCGGTCGACGGCGCGGCCGCCGCGCTGCCGGGTGCCGGCTTCGGCTTGAGCTTCTCGGTCAGCAGGCCGCCGAAGAAGGTCACCACCGCGGCGAATTGGAAGCCCAGCGGCACCAGCAGCCAGCCGTCCGAGCCCGTCCCGTACGCCTCGGGGAAGCGGTAGAAGGCGATCAGCACACAGGAGTGCAGGGCGGTGAGCTTGGCCGCGTCCACGACGTGGTCGAGCCATTCACCGGCCGCGCTGCCACCGCCGCGCAGCCGGGCCAGCTGCCCGTCGGCGGAGTCGAAGGCGAAACCGACGGCGAGGGCGGCCCACACCACGATCCCCAACCCCCATGAGGGGGCGGCCAGCGCCACCGCGGCCACGGCGGCGAAGCTGAAGGCGGCACTGATCAGCGTCACCTGGTTCGGGGTGAGCCCCAGCGCGTACGAACCGGCGGCCAGATACCGCCCGGTGGGCCGGTTGACGAACCGGGAGTAGAGCGACACCCCCTTCGCCGACTTCTGCGCCCCGCGCAGTTCCTGCAGCGCGGTCGTGACTCTGCCCATACAGGGACCCCCTCCGAGATGATGTCGAACACATCATCGCAGTACGAACAAGGGGACTGGTTCCGGATGTCGGATACGTCCGGAACCAGCGGCACCCGCCGGGCCGTCGCTCAGCTCACCACCCTCAGCAGCAGCACCGACCGCGCCGGGACCGTCAGGGTCCGCCCGCCGCGGTGCCGGGTCCGGGGAGGATCGGACTGGGCCTCCAGGGAGGTGTCCAGGACGACCTCGTACTCCTCGGCCCACGGCGCCTCCGGCAGGACCCAGGCCACCGGCCGGTCCCCGGCGTGCAGCAGCGCGAGGAAGCTGTCGTCCGTCACCTGCCGGCCCCGCTCGTCACGACCCGGGATGTCCCGCCCCGACAGGTACATCCCCAGCGCGGCGGCCGGCGCGTACCAGTCCCGCTCCGTCATCTCCGCGCCCGCCGGCGTGAACCAGGCCAGGTCCCGCAGCCCGTCCGCGCCCTGCGAGCGCCCGGAGAAGAACGCCCGCCGTCGCAGCACCGGATGGGCGTGGCGCAGCGCGATCAACCGGGAGGCCAGGGAGAAGAGCGACTGCCAGGCCGGATCCTCCAGCAGCGACCAGTCCACCCAGCCCGTCTCGTTGTCCTGGCAGTACGCGTTGTTGTTGCCGTCCTGCGTCCGCCCGAACTCGTCCCCGGCCACCAGCATCGGCACCCCCGTGGACAGCAGCAGGGTGGTCAGCAGGTTGCGCAGCTGGCGGCGGCGCAGCACGCCGATCCGGGGATCGTCGCTCTCGCCCTCCGCCCCGCAGTTCCACGACCGGTTGTCATTGGTCCCGTCCCGGTTCGCCTCCCCGTTGCCCTCGTTGTGCTTGCGCTCGTAGGTGACCAGGTCGCGCAGGGTGAAACCGTCGTGCGCGGTCACGAAGTTCACCGAGGCGTAAGGCCGCCGCCCGCCCCACGCGTACAGGTCGCTCGACCCCGACAGCCGGTAGCCGAGATCCCGTACGTCGGGCAGCGCGCCCCGCCAGAAGTCCCGTACGGCATCCCGGTAGCGGTCGTTCCACTCCGTCCACAGCGGCGGGAACGCCCCCACCTGGTAGCCGCCCGAGCCCACGTCCCACGGCTCGGCGATGAGTTTCACCCGCCGCAGCACCGGGTCCTGGGCGATCACCGCGAGGAACGGCGACAGCATGTCCACGTCGTGCATCGACCGGGCCAGCGCCGCCGCCAGGTCGAAGCGGAAGCCGTCCACCCCCATCTCCGTGACCCAGTAGCGCAGCGAATCCGTGATCAGCCGCAGCACGTGCGGGCGCCCCGCGTGCAGGGTGTTCCCGCAGCCCGTGTAGTCGGAGTACCGCCGCTGGTCGGACTGGAGCCGGTAGTAGCCCCGGTTGTCGATCCCGCGCAGCGACAGCGTCGGGCCCAGCTCGCCCGCCTCCGCCGTGTGGTTGTAGACCACGTCGAGGATGACCTCGATGCCGGCCGCGTGCAGGGCCCGGACCATCCGTTTGAACTCCCCGACCTGCTGCCCGGCCGTACCGCTCGCCGAGTACCCGGCGTGCGGGGCGAAGTAGCCGATCGAGTTGTAGCCCCAGTAGTTGCGCAGCCCCCGGCGCAGCAGATGGTCCTCGTGCGCGAACTGGTGCACCGGCAGCAGCTCGACCGCCGTCACGCCCAGCCTCGTCAGGTGCTCGATGGCCGCCGGGTGGGCCAGGCCCGCGTAGGTGCCGCGCAGTTCCTCGGGAATACCCGGATGGCGCATCGTGAAGCCGCGCACGTGCAGCTCGTAGATCACCGAATCGGCCCAGGGGGTCTTCGGCCGGACGTCGTCCGCCCAGTCGTCGTCATCGTGGACGACCACGCCCTTGGGGACGAACGGCGCGGAGTCCCGGTCGTCGCGCACGGTGTCCGCGATGTACTGCTGCGGCCAGTCCCGGACGTGCGCGTACACCTCCGGGGGCAGCGTGAAGTCCCCGTCCACGGCCCGCGCGTACGGGTCCAGGAGCAGCTTCGCCGGGTTGTAGCGGGCGCCCGTCCAGGGATCCCAGCGGCCGTGCACCCGGAACCCGTACCGCTGCCCGGGGCGTACGCCCGGCACGAACCCGTGCCAGATCTCGTGCGTGTGCTCCGTCAGGGTGCACCGGGTCTCGGCGCCGGCCTCGTCGAACAGACACACCTCCACCGCCTCCGCGCCCTGCGCCCACAGGGCGAAATTGGTGCCCGCGGTCCCGTCCGGACCGTGATGGAACCGGGCCCCCAACGGATGCGAGGACCCCGGCCACACCGGTGCCCCCGGGCGCGCGTGCACCCGTACCACCTGGCTCCTGACCTGGCCGTTCGGCCGCTCCTTCAGTCGGCCGTCGATCTGCGGTACGGGCACGGCCCGGCCGCTCCGCACCGCTTCCGCGGCATTGCTGACGGCTTCCACCGCCTCCTGCTCGGCTGCGCTCGACACTGCCCGCCTCCACGGCTCCTGGGTACCGGCGGGGGTAGGGGAGAGTGCGGCCCCGGCGTCCCGGCCTGGGCCCGCCCCCGTCTGGTCCTTCACACTGTTCTGCCCGGAGAGATCTGCCCGGAACGTGGCCCGCGCTCACGTTTCCCCCGCAGCGCCCGGTCGTTGGAGGGATCGTGACACTTCTGACGAGGCGGGCAGGGGCGGGCTTGGCCGCCGTGGCGGCATGGGCGGGCCTGCTCGGCGGCCTGGCCGGATGCACCCAGGACGGCAAGGCCCCGGTGGAGATCCAGCTGCCCGGCAAACCCCGCTCGCCGGACGAGGCCATCCGGATCACCCCTGACGACAACGCCAAGGAGGTCCCCGCGGACGGGCGGTTGTCGGTCACCGTGCCCGAGGGCCGTCTGGAGCGGGTCGTCGTCACCAAGGTGGAGGACGCGCAGCAGGAACAGGTCCCCGGCGCCATCGCCGAGGACGGGCTCAGCTGGAGCCCCGACCCCGCGTCCGGACGGCTCGCGCTCGCCGCCAAGTACACGGTGGACGCCGTCGCCCTCGACGGGCACGACCGCCGCCAGGCCCGCCACACCACCTTCACCACCTACGTTCCCGAGGAACGGTTCATCGGCTACTTCAAGCCCGAGAACCGTTCGACCGTCGGCACCGGGATGATCGTCTCCTTCCGGTTCAGCCGTGGCATCGAGCGCCGCGCCGAAGTGGAGCGGGCCATTTCCGTCACCTCCGACCCGGGCGTGCAGGTCGTCGGCCACTGGTTCGGGCGGGAGCGGCTCGACTTCCGGCCCAAGGAGTACTGGAAGCCCGGCACCAAGGTCACCGTGAAGATGGACCTGCGCGACATCGAGGGCGCGCCCGGCTCGTACGGCATCCAGGACAAGACCATCACCTTCACCGTCGGCCGCTCCCAGATCTCCACCGTGGACGCGGCCGCGCACACCATGGAGGTCCGCCGGGGCGGGCAGCTGGTGTCGACTGTGCCGATCAGCGCCGGGGCGCCCAAGACCACCACGTACAACGGGAAGATGGTGGTGATGGAGATGTTCGACGTCACCCGCATGAACGGCCAGACCGTCGGCTTCGGCGGCGAGTACGACATCCCCGACGTCCCGCACGCCATGCGCCTCACCGCCTCCGGGACCTTCCTGCACGGGAACTACTGGTCCAGCCCCGACACCTTCGGCACCACCAACCAGAGCCACGGCTGCGTGGGCCTGCGCGACGACAAGGGCGGCGGCTCCGACACCCCGGCCGGCTGGTTCTTCGACCGGACCCTCGTCGGGGACGTGGTGGAGGTCGTGAACTCGCAGGACAAGACGGTCGCCCCCGACAACGGGCTGGGCGGCTGGAACATGTCCTGGGCGGACTGGGTGGCCGGTTCCGCCATCGCCTGAGCACGGGCGGCGGCGCCGGCCCACGCACGCCTGTGCGACCGACACCGAGGCCCCGACCCCCGTTCCGGCTGCTCAGCGGCAGTTGGGACGGAACGGTGACAAGACCGTGGCTCATTGTGATCCCTCGCTGTGATTACCTGTCGACAAGCGCGCGACAGTCCGCGCGCGGGGGACATGGGGAGAACACGAGTGAACCTGCAGCCGATACGCGGCCGTGCCCGCACCGGCCTGCCGGCCCTTCTGCTGGGGGCGGCCCTGCTGTTCACCACCGCGTGCGGTGGCGGTGGCGGTGGTAACAGCGGCGGCAGCGGTGGCGACAACGCCGGGGGTGGCGGCAAGACCGGTACCGAAGCCTCCAAGGCGGTCGTCAGCGTCAAGCCCGACGACGGGGCCAAGGAGGTCGCGACCAGCGGCGTCCTGAAGGTGACGAGCACGGGCGGCAAGCTCAGCACGGTGACCGTGGCGGACACCAAGGGCAACGCCGTCGAGGGCAAGCTCGCCGACGACGGCGCGACCTGGGAGCCGGTCCGCCACCTGGCCTCCGCCACCGAGTACAAGGTGCACGCGGTCGCCAAGGACGAGGCCGGCCGGGAGTCGGCCAAGGACACCACCTTCACCACCCTGACGCCGACGAACACCTTCGTGGGCCACTACACGCCCGAGGACGGCGCCACCGTCGGCGTGGGCATGCCCGTCTCGATCAACTTCACCCGGGGGATCACCAACCCCGAGGCCGTCGAGAAGGCCATCGCCGTCACGGCCGAGCCGCCCGTCCAGGTCGAGGGCCACTGGTTCGGCAACGACCGCCTCGACTTCCGCCCCGAGAACTACTGGGCCGCGGGCACCAAGGTCACCGTGAAGCTCGCCCTCGACGGCGTCGAGGGCCGCCCCGGCGTCTACGGCAAGCAGACCCGTACGGTCACCTTCACCATCGGCCGCTCGCAGGTCTCGACCGTCGACGCGAGCGAGAAGCAGATGCAGGTCGTCCGTGACGGCCAGGTCTTCAAGAACGTCCCGATCACCGCGGGCGCCCCGTCGACGACCACCTACAACGGTCAGATGGTCATCAGCGAGAAGTACGAGGTGACCCGGATGAACGGCGCGACCGTCGGCTTCGGCGGCGAGTACGACATCGCCGACGTCCCCCACGCCATGCGCCTGTCGAACTCCGGCACCTTCGTCCACGGCAACTACTGGGCCTCCTCCGGCACCTTCGGCTCGTCGAACGTCAGCCACGGCTGTGTGGGCCTGCGCGACCAGCGCGGCGGCGGCGACCCGGACGCCCCGGCGGCCTGGTTCTTCAACGAGTCGCTGATCGGTGACGTGGTCATCGTGAAGAACTCGAAGGACAAGCAGATCGCCCCCGACAACGGCCTCAACGGCTGGAACATGCCGTGGGCGGAGTGGATCAAGTAGCCACGTCGCGGACGTCCCGCACGTCGCGAACGTAGTCCGGGTGGCCCGGTGCTGTGACCCACAGCACCGGGCCACTTCACGTTAACCGGCGCTAACCTGGCCCCTATGACCCTCTCTCTCGAAGTCTCCGAAGGCGTCGGCACCATCCGCCTGGACCGGCCGCCCATGAACGCCCTGGACATCGCCACCCAGGACCGGCTGCGCGAGCTCGCGGTGGAGGCGACCGACCGGGCCGACGTCCGCGCGGTCATCATCTACGGCGGCGAGAAGGTGTTCGCGGCGGGCGCGGACATCAAGGAGATGCAGACGATGGACCACGCGGCGATGGTCGCCCGGTCCCGCGCGCTCCAGGACGCCTTCACCGCCGTCGCCCGTATCCCCAAGCCCGTCGTCGCGGCCATCACCGGCTACGCGTTGGGCGGCGGGTGCGAACTCGCGCTGTGCGCCGACTACCGGATCGCCGCGGACAACGCGAAGCTCGGCCAGCCCGAGATCCTGCTCGGTCTGATCCCGGGCGCGGGCGGCACCCAGCGGCTGTCCCGGCTGGTCGGACCGTCCAAGGCCAAGGACCTGATCTTCACCGGGCGCATGGTCAAGGCCGACGAGGCGCTGACCCTCGGCCTGGTCGACCGGGTGGTGCCCGCCGCCGAGGTGTACGAGCAGGCGCACGCCTGGGCCGCGAAGCTGGCGCAGGGTCCGGCGATCGCGCTGCGCGCCGCCAAGGAGTGTGTGGACGCGGGCCTGGAGGCCGACATCGACACCGGCCTGACCATCGAACGCAACTGGTTCGCGGGCCTGTTCGCCACCGAGGACCGCGAGCGCGGGATGCGCAGCTTCGTCGAAGAGGGCCCGGGCAAGGCGAAGTTCGTCTGAGTCGAGGCCTCGGCCGCGGACCCTGGTCCTCCCTGTGGGTGGATTAGCCAGGCCTTAAGGCAGCCTTAAGGAGATTCGGTGATCCACTGGCTGTGATCACTTCTGTGCGACGTGTCACCGCAGGTCAAGCTGTGCGCCAAGGCCTTCCGATTGCCTCCCGCATATGACAGGACACCCCCTTGGAGTTGTTGAATCCGGGGGGTGTTTTCCTGTGGAACGGCCCGGGACGGCGGGTCGGCCCTCCATGATGGGTGCATGGCGGGCCTGGAAGGTGTGGAACAGCCGCGGCAGCGCGGCAGCGCTTCGGCGGTGCGGCTCACGGCGGCCGTTGAGGACGAACAAGGCCTCAAGGCGCTGGAGTTGTACGGAAATCCGGCCGAGGGTGAAGTGACACTGCCGTCCATGCCGGAGTCGGCGAGCACCGCGCGCCGGCTCACCCAATGCGTGGTGGTCCGCCTTTGGGGTCTCTCCCCGCAGATCGCCGAGCATGCCGTCCTGCTGGTCTCGGAGCTCGTCGGCAACGCGGTCCGGCACACCGGGGCCCGCTCCTTCGGCTTACGCATGCTGCGACGTCGGGGCTGGATCCGGGTGGAGGTGCGCGACCCTTCGCGGGGGCTGCCCTGCCTGATGCCGGTCCATGAGCTGGACACCACCGGCCGCGGCCTCTTCCTCGTCGACAAGCTGTCCGACCGCTGGGGCGCTGACCTGCTGCCGCGCGGGAAGATCACCTGGTTCGAGATGCGGGTCGCCGACCGCCAGAACCCCTGAAGCCCCCGGACCGTCCGAAGCCCTGGAACGCCTGAAGCCCCCGTGCGCCGTGTGGGGCGGTTTGGGGGCTTCATGGGTGCGCCGAGGATCTAAGGGGGTGTGATCCTCGGCGTGGCGACTTCGCTCGGGTCAATGGGAAGTCGTGGTTCCGACTATGACAGACGAGGGCCCGAACGCCAAAAGTCCCTACTTGGACATAAGTGGGCAAATCATAAGACTTTCTAGCTAAATCCTAGGTGAGGTGGGCCACCCGCCTCGTAATCTACGAATAAGTATCGACTGCTCTGTGTAAATCGTTGATCACATAGCGAGCTGGTCGCCCGATCGGCCCCCTCCGGCGACCGTACCGAATTGGGTCAATCGTTATCTTCCGGGTCATTGCCCCCTTAAATGGGCAGGTGCTCTCACAACCAGGCCGCCGCGCGGCCCTGCGCGTGGCCCTACGCGCGGCCGCTCTCGGGCCGGCCGGCGCCGCCACGGCCGGCCTCACCGCCGCCTGCGGACCGGGTCGGCCCGCCACCGCGTCCTCCGGCTCGACACCGGGTCCGGCCCGCCCGGCCCGCCCGGCACAGGCGGCCCCGGCCGCCGCCCCGCGCCGCTTCGCCGGGCAGCCCGTGGAGATCGGCCACGGTCCGCGCGACCGCCCCCGGGTCGCCCTCACCTTCCATGGCAACGGGGACCCCGCCATCGCCCGGTCGGTGCTGGCCGCGGCCGAGAAAGGGGGCGCGCGGGTCACCGTACTGGCCATCGGATCCTGGCTCGACGCCCACCCGGAGCTGGCCCGGCGCATCCTCGACGGCGGCCACGAGCTCGGCAACCACACCCAGCGCCACCTCGCGATCAACGAGATGTCCGAGGCGGAGGCCTACGCCGAGATCACCGGCTGCGCCCAGCGGCTCAAGCGGCTCACGGGCTCCATCGGCACCTGGTTCCGGCCCTCCCAGGCCCGGTACGCGACCCCGCTCGTCCAGAAGCTGGCCCAGCGGGCGGGCTACCCGCACGTCCTCTCGTACGACGTGGACTCCCTCGACTTCACCTCGCCCGGTGCCGCGGCCGTCATCCGCACCGTCATCGGGACGATCCGGCCCGGATCGGTGGTGAGCCTGCACTTCGGCTACGCGGACACGGTCGACGCGATGCCTCCCCTCCTCGAAGAACTCGCGCGCCGCGAACTGCGCGCGGTGACCACCACGGAGCTGCTGACCCCATGAAGACCACCCGCCTTCCCCGGAAGGCCACCGTGCTGCTGGCCGGTCTGGTCCTCGCCGCCCTGGCCGGCTGTGGATCGGCCGGCAAGGGACCCGCCGAGGCGCTCGGCACCAAGGGCCCGGCCAAGCCCGTCAAGGCCGCGCCGGCGGCCCCGCCCGGTCTGCCCGGCATGCCGCCCGTGCTCGATCCGAACGACGTCTACGCGGCGGACCGGCCGAACAAACTCTCCCCCGTGGTCAAGGACTTCCCGTCCCGCGTGTACGTGCCGAACACCAACTCCAACACGGTGTCCGTCATCGACCCGGCGACGTACAAGGTCATCGACACCATCCCGGTCGGGGTCCAACCCCAGCACGTGGTCCCCTCCTGGGACCTGAAGACCCTGTGGGTCAACAACAACCGCGGTCACACGCTCACCCCGATCAACCCAGCCACCGGCGAGGCCGGCAAGCCCGTCGAGGTGCACGACCCGTACAACCTGTACTTCACGCCCAACGGCAAGTATGCGATCGTCATGGCCTCGATGGACAAGGAACTGGTCTTCCGCGACGCGCACACGATGGACCGGGTGAAGACGGTCCCCGTGACCTGCTACGGCGTCAACCACGCGGACTTCTCGGCCGACGGGCGCTACTTCATCGTGAGCTGCGAGTTCTCCGGCGAACTCCTCAAGGTCGACACCGAGCGCATGGAGGTCGTCGGCCAGCAGAAGCTGCCGTTCGAGGGCGCGATGCCGCAGGACGTCAAGGTCTCCCCGGACGGGAAGACCTTCTACGTCGCGGACATGATGGCGCACGGTATGTGGGTGCTCGGCGGGGACGCGTTCGACACCCCGAAACTGCTGCCCACCGGCAAGGGCTGCCACGGCCTCTACGTGAGCCGCGACTCCAAGGAGATGTACGTCTCCAACCGGGGCGAAGGCACCATCTCTGTCTTCAACTTCCCCGAGAACAAGCTCACCAAGAAGTGGACGCTGCCGGACGGCGGCAGCCCCGACATGGGCGGGGTCTCCGCCGACGGCAAGGTGCTGTGGCTCTCGGGCCGCTACAACTCCGAGGTCTACGCGATCGACACGCAGACCGGCAAGCAGCTCGCCCGGATCCCGGTGGGCGGCGGACCGCACGGACTCGCCGTGTACCCGCAGCCCGGCCGCTACTCGCTCGGCCACACCGGCATCTTCCGCTAGGGGGTGTCTTGTCGATCAGGGCGGATCAGTGACCGCGAGCCCGCCCTGATCGGTGGTCCGGTCGGGTGCGAAGGGTTGGAAGTTGGCGACGTAGGCGTAGGTGCCGGGCGGCACGGCCTGGGCGGGCTGCGGGGCCACCATGGGCAGGGCCAGGCCGGCCACCAGGACGAGACCTGCCACCAGCGCCCGCAGCAACCCACCCCCACCACGTGCGACGCGCTCGAAGGCCAGGTGGCGCCGACGACGGGAGGGCCTCCTGCGCGCCCACCCCCCTCACGGTTTGACAGATGGTCACAGCGATCCTCCCGACCGGGCTGACAGAACGGGACGGATTATGACAGTTCGTTATATTCGGTAGGGCGGGGACAGCGACCGCCCCGACCATGGGCCGGGGCGGTCATCCGGACGTGCGTGCGCCCTGGGCCGTCTCTTCCGGATCTTGCCGGGCGGCGCGGGTCGGGCAAGATCCGCAAGAGGTGGTCCGGGTCGGAGCGGTGCCCCGGAAGCTCGCACAGCTCCCGGGGCACCGCCGTCCATGCGTCGGACCCACGGGCTACCGAACGACCGGAAGACGCTCCGTGGGTCGCTTGACGAAGCCCGTACGTCGGACGAGTTCCGTGACCTCTCCACTGCGGTCGATTCGCCTCACGGCGAGGTGGGGTCGACGAAAAGCGGGGCTATTTTCTCGCGTCCCTCGCGGAATTCATCGGAGGCCCCCAGGAAATGCGGGTGGACGGGATCCGACCGGAATGCGGAAAGGGTCCGCGCCGGATTTCGACCTGCGGAGGTCCGCGTGGACGCAGGCGACTCGGGCCGGCCTGGTCGAGGGCCATCGGGGCAGGTCGGCGATGTGTTCGGCGCTGAACCGGCCGCTTCCTGGACGCACGCCGATCGGCGCGGCGCCGCCGTCCTCCGGGACGTGTCGGCGGGTTCGGGTGAAGGGCGGGCGTCGAATGACGCGTCGGCCGTGATCGCCATCTGATGGATCGCCCTCGTCGCCACTTGTCCCTGGGAGCCCTGTGCTCCTGGTGTGGTGGCAATGTCGGTACGTTATGTCGTCGCCCCGGAGTGTGACAAGGGGAATCTCGGTCCGCTCGGCCGGAATTATCGATTCCGCTTACGGGCCGGTCATGGAAATGGTTCGGCCGCTCGAACGGGACCCGAGGCGGGGGCGGACCGGGGCGGCCGCTACCCTGGGCCGGTCAACAAGGCATCAAGAAGGAGTGGACCCAGTGGCGGACATCGAGAGCGCACGGACGACGTTCGGCAAGTTCGACGTGAACGGTGACGGCTTCGTCACGGCCGACGAGTTCAAGGCGGCCATGGCGGCCATGGGCGACCCGTTCGTCACCGGCCCCGTCGCGGACGCCGTGATCGCCGCCAAGGACAGCAACGGCGACGGCCTGCTGAGCTTCGACGAGTTCTGGGCCTCCCTGAACAAGTAGTCCCTCCGCCGCCGCCCCGCGCGCTGCCCCGGACCACCGGTGCGGGGCGGCGGCGTGCGTCAGGCCTGCGGCCCGGACATGTCCTCGACCTCGCCCAAGGCCTCCTCCAGCCAGTGCAGCCAGAACGTCTCCAGGGCGATCCCGCCGTGCAGCACGAGCCGACGCAGCCGGTCCTCCACGGCGTCCCGCCCCGGCGGGAAGTCCTTCTCCTCGATGGCCTCGTACTGGGCGAGCTGGCGCCGGTGCAGCTCCAGATGGCGCCGCAGCTCGGGACCGAGCCCCTGCGGCCCCACGACACCCGCCGCCCGGATCCGTAGCAGCAGCGGGTCGCGCATCGGCTTGGGGTCCTGGCTCTCCGCGACCCACCGGGCCAGCTCCGCGCCGCCGGCGGGCAGCACCTCGTACTCCTTCTTCTGCCCGCGCACGGGCACCTCGCTCGGCAGCTCCCGGATCAGCCCGGACTCCTCCAGGCGCCCCAGCTCGCGGTAGATCTGCTGGTGCGTCGCCGACCAGAAGTACCCGATCGACTTGTCGAACCGCCGGGTCAGCTCCAGCCCGGACGAGGGCTTCTCGAGCAGGGCGGTGAGGATGGCGTGCGGCAGCGACATGGCGCCATCCTAGGTTTGCGGCGGGACCGCCCCCGCACGGCGGCCCCCGGACGGGCGCGGCCCGGTGGCGGCGCCGACCCGTCGTGGCGAGGCTGGGGGGCGTGGCTGCCGAATACGACTACTCGGACCTGACCGCCCTCTACGTGAACTGCACGCTCAAACGCTCACCCGAGACCAGCAACACCGAGGGCCTGATCGACAAGAGCCGTCGGGTCATGGAAGGGGCCGGCACCCGGACCTCCCTCATCCGCGCCGTCGACCACGACATCGCGACCGGGGTCTGGCCCGACATGACCGAGCACGGCTGGGAGAGCGACCAGTGGCCGGTCCTCTACAGCCAGATCATGGACGCCGACATCCTCGTCCTGTGCGGCCCCATCTGGCTCGGCGACAACAGCTCCGTGATGAAGCAGGTCATCGAGCGGCTCTACGCCTGCTCCTCACTGCTGAACGAGCGCGGCCAGTACGCCTACTACGGGCGGGTCGGCGGCGCACTGATCACCGGCAACGAGGACGGCGTCAAGCACTGCGCCATGAACATCCTCTACAGCCTCCAGCACCTCGGCTACGCGATCCCGCCGCAGGCCGACGCGGGCTGGATCGGCGAGGCCGGCCCCGGACCCTCCTACCTGGACCCCGGCTCCGGCGGCCCCGAGAACGACTTCACCAACCGCAACACCGCCTTCATGTCCTGGAACCTCATGCACCTGGCCGCCCTGCTCAAGCGCTCGGGCGGCATCCCGCCGCTCGGCAACCAGCGCTCGCAGTGGGACGCGGGCTGCCGCTTCGACTTCCCCAACCCCGAGCACCGCTGAGCCCGTGCCCGTGCCCGTCAGGAGGAGGAAACCCGGTGGAGCAACTGCTGAGGGTCCAGAACTTCACCGTCTCGCGCGACGGATTCGGCGCCGGTGAGGGCCAGAGCCTGGAGCGGCCGTTCGGCCACGCCGATCCCGGCGAGATGTTCGCCTGGGCCGGAGCCACCGCGAGCTGGCCCAACCGGACCGACCCGGGAGGGAGCCGGGGCCTCGACGACTACTTCACCCGGGACTTCGCGCACAACATCGGCGCCGAGATCATGGGCCGCAACAAGTTCGGGCCCCAGCGCGGGCCCCGGGTCGACCATGACTGGCGCGGCTGGTGGGGCGAGGAGCCCCCGTTCCACACCCCCGTGTTCGTCATGACCCACCACACGCGTCCCTCGTTCACCCTCTCCGACACCACCTTCCACTTCGTCGACGCCGACCCGGCCACGGCCTTGGACCGGGCGCGGGAAGCGGCGGAGGGCAAGGACGTCCGGCTCGGCGGTGGGGCCACCACCATCCGTGAGTTCCTCGACGCCGATCTCGTCGACACCCTGCACGTGGCGGTCTCGCCGGTGGAGCTCGGATCCGGCGTCAGACTCTGGGAGTCCCCCGAGGAGCTGCTCGACCGGTTCCACCTCGACGTCGTGCCCAGCACGAGCGGCGTGACGCACCACCTGTTCTGGCGCAGGTGACGACGGCCCGGACCGGGCCCACGCCGTTGCCCACGCCGTTGCCCGGGTCGCCCCACTGCCCGGTAGCGAGCGGCGGGTGAACCTGGCCTGCTCCGGCGCCGAGACGGTCAACGTTCTGAGCACGGCGGCCGGCGGGCAGCCCTACCTGGGGGAGGCCCCGCAGACCGACCGGCTCGCCGCCGTCGCCCGGACGTCACGGGTCAGGCTGATCGCACTGTCCATCGGCGGGAACGACCTCGGAGGACGGCTGCGCCTTCAACGACCGGGACGCGGACCGGGCGGCGTACACGCTCGTCCCGAAGATCGGCGACATGGTCGAGGCGGTGGCCGGTGCCCGCGGTACCGACTACCTGGACCTGCGGGACTCGCCGGCCGGACACGAGGTGTGCGCGCTGGGCACGGAGCAGGTGGGGCAGGGCGGCCCGGACGCCCGGCAGCACGAGTGGTTCCGCTTCCTCGACCACGCCGATACCCAGGGCACGCTGGCGGAGTCCATGCACCCCAACGCCCACGGTCAGCGGGCGATGGCCGCCTGCCTGGGCCTGGTCGCGGCCGCGGCCCCCGGCCGGTACGCGTGCGCGCAGGACTGGTTCGGCGACGGCGACCCGAGCAGGATGCGGATCCGGCCGGCGGGCTGACGCCTCGTACGGAACTCGCCGGGCCCGGGGCGCGTGAGCCCCGGGCCCGGCGTACCGCACCGGTTCAGTGCGCGATGTCCACGACGAACCGCTCCGGCGAGTGCAGGGGGAACGCGCGGTAGTACGGCAGGGTGTCGAAGGCGGCGCCGAAGGTCACGTACCCCTCGTAGTCGCCGGTCAGGGCGATGCCCTTGAGCTTGCTGAGGTTGATCTTCTGCAGCTTCGGGCCCTGGTAGACGTTCTGCCCCGCGTCGTTGTGCGCGGCGGCGGGGTGGAGGCGGATCTCCAGGAAGTACTTCCCGGGCAGCGGTACGGGCTTCCCGGACCCGTCGTACACCAGCTGCGGGACGGGAGTGACGGTGACCCCGGGGGCGGAGCCCTGGAGGTCGATGACGATGCGGTCGTACGTGGGGTGCCCTGCCCAGCGGGCGTTGACGACGAGCGGGGTCTGGGTCTGGGCCTGGGTCCTGGTGAGGGTGGAGGCCGAGGCAGGTGCGGCGAAGGAGAGGCAGGCGGCGAGCAGGGCGCCGGTTGCCAGGGCCACGGACTGCCGGAGACGGGCGTGGATCATGTTGTCCCCTCGATTCTCGAGAGACGGGGACGGGTGGCACAGCGTAGGACGCCCGGGGGGACACCGCGGTTCCGCTCGCGGACAACGAAGGGG
>NZ_JBGBPT010000012.1:24014-138844 GCF_041106355.1 Streptomyces sp. BF23-19
CGTGCGCCGGGCCCCTTCCGTGTCACGCGGTACGGATCAGCACTCGATGACGTTGACCGCGAGGCCGCCGCGGGCGGTCTCCTTGTACTTCACCTTCATGTCGGCGCCGGTCTCCTTCATGGTCTTGATGACCTTGTCGAGGGACACCTTGTGGCTGCCGTCGCCGCGCATCGCCATCCGCGCCGCGGTGACGGCCTTGACCGCCGCCATGCCGTTGCGCTCGATGCAGGGGATCTGCACGAGGCCGCCGACCGGGTCGCAGGTCAGGCCGAGGTTGTGCTCCATACCGATCTCGGCCGCGTTCTCGACCTGCTCCGGGGTGCCGCCGAGGACCTCGGCGAGGGCGCCGGCCGCCATCGAGCAGGCGGAGCCCACCTCGCCCTGGCAGCCGACCTCGGCGCCGGAGATCGAGGCGTTCTCCTTGAACAGCATGCCGATCGCGCCCGCGGCGAGGAGGAAGCGGACCACGCCGTCCTCGTCCGCGCCCGGCACGAAGTTCATGTAGTAGTGGAGGACGGCGGGCAGGACGCCCGCGGCGCCGTTGGTCGGCGCGGTCACCACCCGGCCGCCGGCCGCGTTCTCCTCGTTGACCGCCATCGCGTAGATCGTCGCCCACTCGCTGCGGTGCAGCATCGGGTCGCCCTCGGTGCGCAGCTGGCGCGCGGTGGAGGCGGCCCGGCGCTTGACCCGCAGGCCGCCGGGGAGGATGCCCTCGCGGGACATGCCGCGCGAGACGCAGGACTGCATGACGCGCCAGATCTCCAGGAGGCCCTCGCGGATCTCGTCCTCGGTGCGCCAGGCCTTCTCGTTCTCCAGCATCAGGGAGGAGATCGACAGACCGGTCTCGTTCGCGAGGCGCAGCATCTCGTCGCCGGAGCGGAAGGGGTACTTCAGCACCGTGTCGTCGAGCTTGATCCGGTCCTCGCCGACCGCGTCCTCGTCCACGACGAAACCGCCGCCGACCGAGTAGTAGGTCTTCTCCAGCAGCGGGGTGCCGGCGCTGTCGTACGCGAAGAGCGTCATGCCGTTCGCGTGGTACGGCAGGGAGCGGCGGCGGTGCAGGATCAGCTGGTTCGGCTCGTCGAAGGCGATCTCGTGGACATCGCCTATCTCCGCGCCCAGCAGCCGCAGCCGGCCGCTCTTGCGGATGCGCTCGACCTCGGCGTCGGCGGTCTCGACGTTCACCGTGCGGGGGGAGTGGCCCTCCAGACCGAGCAGCACGGCCTTGGGGGTGCCGTGACCGTGGCCGGTCGCGCCGAGGGAGCCGAAGAGCTCGGCACGGACGGAGGTGGTCTGGGCCAGCACGCCGTCCTTCTTCAGCCGCGTCACGAACATGCGCGCGGCCCGCATCGGACCGACCGTGTGGGAGGAGGAGGGACCGATACCGATGGAGAAGAGATCGAAGACGGAGATGGCCACGGTGGCGGACTCCCTTGTCTGCTCGTGGGGTGGGAGGGGGCAGGAGAGGAGAAGTGGATTATTCGGATTTTGTCCGGCAGTCGAGCTTAACGCGGCGGAGTGAACGTCTCGGCAGCCGGACGAGGTGGGAAGTATTACGCGGACGGGTCGGCCGGGTGTCGGCCGGTGACCCGTGGCCGGGCCCGGGTCCCGGCCGGGTGATCGACCGGGCCGGTACGGCCGGGGGCGAGGCGTGCGCCGGTGCGGGGCGCCGCGGTCGCCGGGAGGGGGCGGGGCGGGGGCGATCACTGCTTGCGACCGGGTCGAGCGGTCGCGGGCCCCGGTCATGAGAAGGGCCCGGCCTGTGCGGTGACAAGGCCGGGCCCTTCCGTGGCCGTCGGCCGGACGCCGGTTAGAGCGTCGGGTAGAGCGGGAACTTCGCGGCGAGCGCGGAGACGCGAGCCTTCAGGGCCTCGCTGTCGTACGCGGGCTTCAGCGCCTGGGCGATGATCTCGGCGACCTCGGTGAAGGCCTCGGCGTCGAAACCGCGGGTGGCCAGCGCCGGCGTACCGATCCGCAGACCCGAGGTGACCATCGGGGGCCGCGGGTCGTTCGGGATGGCGTTGCGGTTGACCGTGATGCCCACCTCGTGGAGGCGGTCCTCGGCCTGCTGACCGTCCAGCTCCGAGTTGCGCAGGTCGACCAGGACCAGGTGCACGTCGGTGCCACCGGTGAGGACGTCCACGCCCACGGCCTTGACGTCGTCCTGGACCAGGCGGGCGGCGAGGATCTTCGCACCTTCCAGGGTGCGCTCCTGGCGCTCCTTGAACTCGGGCGAGGCCGCGATCTTGAAGGAGACGGCCTTGGCCGCGATCACGTGCTCCAACGGGCCGCCCTGCTGACCCGGGAAGACCGCGGAGTTGATCTTCTTGGCCAGCTCCTGCGTCGACAGGATCACACCGCCGCGCGGACCACCGAGGGTCTTGTGCGTGGTGGTGGTGACGACGTGGGCGTGCGGCACCGGGTTCGGGTGCAGACCCGCGGCGACCAGGCCGGCGAAGTGCGCCATGTCGACCATCAGGTACGCGCCGACCTCGTCCGCGATGCGGCGGAAGGCGGCGAAGTCCAGCTGGCGCGGGTAGGCGGACCAGCCGGCGACGATCAGCTGCGGCTTGGACTCCTTGGCGAGGCGCTCGACCTCGGCCATGTCGACCTCACCGGTCTCGTCGACGTGGTACGGGACCACGTTGTAGAGCTTGCCGGAGAAGTTGATCTTCATGCCGTGGGTCAGGTGACCGCCGTGGGCCAGGTTCAGGCCCATGATCGTGTCGCCCGGCTTCAGCAGCGCGAACATCGCGGCGGCGTTGGCCTGCGCACCGGAGTGCGGCTGGACGTTCGCGGCCTCGGCGCCGAACAGCGCCTTGATGCGGTCGATCGCGATCTGCTCGACGACGTCGACGTGCTCGCAGCCACCGTAGTAACGGCGGCCCGGGTAGCCCTCGGCGTACTTGTTGGTCAGGACCGAGCCCTGGGCCTCCATGACGGCGACCGGAGCGAAGTTCTCCGACGCGATCATTTCCAGGGTCGACTGCTGGCGCACGAGCTCGGCGTCGACGGCGGCGGCGACGTCCGGGTCGAGCTCGTGCAGAGGGGTGTTGAGAACAGACATCAGGATCCCCTGGGGTGTCAGTTGTCGGAGTGGGTGAGCGCGGCGTACTCCTCGGCGGAGAGCAGGTCGTCCGGCTCCGCCGAGACGCGCACCTTGAACAGCCAGCCACCCTCGAACGGTGCGGTGTTCACGAGCGCCGGGTCCTCCACGACGTCCTGGTTGGCCTCGACGACCTCACCGGTCACGGGGGAGTACAGGTCGCTGACCGACTTGGTCGACTCAAGCTCGCCACAGGTCTCGCCCGCGGTCACCGTGTCGCCGACCTCGGGGAGCTGGGCGTAGACGACGTCACCGAGCGCGTTGGCCGCGAACTCCGTGATGCCGACCGTCGCGACGCCGTCCTCGGCGGTCGACAGCCACTCGTGCTCCTTGCTGTAACGCAGCTGCTGGGGGTTGCTCATGACCTGATTCTCCTGGATGCGGGGGAGTGGATACGAACTGCGGTCTTGGGTACTGAGACGGCGCCGTACGGTTTCCCGGACGGCGGACGTGGTGCGTGGGGCTACTTCTGCCGCTTGTAGAACGGCAGCGCCACGACCTCGTACGGCTCATGCGTACCGCGAATGTCGACGCCGACGCCGGACGTGCCGGGCGCGGCGTGCGCCGCGTCCACGTACGCCATCGCGAGCGGCTTGCCCAGCGTCGGGGACGGGGCGCCGGAAGTGACCTCGCCGATGACCTGACCGTCGGCGACGACCGGGAACCCGGCGCGCGGGACGCGGCGGCCCTCGGCGATCAGACCGACCAACTTGCGCGGGGGGTTGGTGGCGGCGCGCTCGGCGGCGGCCTCCAGCGCGGCGCGGCCGACGAAGTCCCCCTCCTTCTCGAACTTCACGACCCGACCCAGGCCCGCGTCGAACGGGGTGAGGGAGGTGGTCAGCTCGTGCCCGTACAGCGGCATGCCCGCTTCCAGGCGCAGGGTGTCGCGGCAGGACAGGCCGGCCGGGACCAGGCCGACGCCCTCGCCCGCCTTGGTCAGCGCCTGCCACAGCTCCACGGCGTGCTCGGGGGCGACGAACAGCTCGAAGCCGTCCTCGCCCGTGTAGCCCGTACGCGCGATCAGCGCGGGCACGCCCGCGACGGTGCCCGGCAGGCCGGCGTAGTACTTCAGGCCGTCCAGGTCGGCGTCGGTCAGGGAGGCCAGGATGCCGGGGGACTCGGGGCCCTGCACCGCGATCAGCGCGTACGCGTCACGGTCGTCGCGGACCTCGGTGTCGAAGCCGGCGGCGCGCTCGGTCAGGGCGTCCAGGACGACCTGGGCGTTGGAGGCGTTGGCGACGACCATGTACTCGGTCTCGCCGAGGCGGTAGACGATCAGGTCGTCGACGATCCCGCCGTCCTCCTGACAGATGTGCGTGTAGCGGGCGCGGCCGACGCCGACGGTGGAGATGTTGCCGACCAGCGCGTAGTCCAGGGCCTTCACGGCCTCCGGGCCGGTCAGCGTGATCTCGCCCATGTGGGAGAGGTCGAAGAGACCGGCCTTGGTCCGTACGGCGTTGTGCTCGTCGCGCTCGCTGGCGTACCGCAGCGGCATGTCCCAGCCCGCGAAATCGGTCATGGTCGCACCGAGCGAGCGGTGCAGCGCATCGAGGGCGGTCAGGCGGGGGGCAGTGCTCATGGGTGTGGCTCCCGGGTCCCAGGGCATCGACATGACATGACGAGGACGTTCCTCCCCATCTGTCATCGGAACCTGAGAGGTTCGCCGAGAGTTCCGCCGATCGATCGATCGCCGGTTCTTCTCATCGACTTGCACCTTGGGTGGAGCTGCGCAGCAGCTCGCTTTTCAGATCTGCCTCATCCACGCGGTACGGGGCCTGAGAGATTCAAGGGAGGTTCTTGCTCCTTCGGCGCCCGCGCACGGCCTTGCGGCGTGCCGGGACTCTCCCGCGCGGATTCAAGCGGCCGGTATGCAGTTGGTCCAGATGGCGCACATCATTGCACGCCATGCCCGAGATCGGGCGGCGGGGTCCGAAAGTTCGTACGGCCCTCCGAAGGGCCCGACCGGAACCGGGGCCGCCGGATTACCGTCTCTTTACACTCAGTGGGCAAGGGTCCTGGTGACCCGAATCGGGGGAGGCGAACACTGTGCGGAGATTCGGAGTGGTGACGACGACGGGAACCGTGGAGGCGGTGCCGACGCAGCGCGGCGCGCGCGGGCGCGGGAGGGTGGCCCAGACCGGCCTCGGCCTCGTACGTGACCTGCGCGGACCGGCCGCGCCCGCCGCGCACCGGCTCGGCTTCGCGGCCGGTGACATCGTCGTGGTGTCCGGTCTGCCCGGCGGCGGCAAGAGCACGCTGATCAAGCGGGCGCCCGCCGAGGGCGGGGCGGTGGACTCCCAGGACACCCGTGAGCGCTGGGAGCGCCGCATGCCCGCGGCGCTGCCGTACGCGGTGTACCGCCCGCTGGTGCGCGCCGCGCACTACTGGGGGCTGTGGCGGATCCTGCGCTCCGGGGCCTCCGTGGTCGTCCACGACTGCGGCACGCAGACCTGGGTACGCGGCCTGCTGGCGGCCGCCGCGCGCCGCCGGGGCCGGGCGCTGCACCTGCTCCTGCTGGACAGCAGCCCCGAGGAGGCCCTCTCCGGGCAGGTCGCGCGCGGCCGCCGGGTCTCCGCCTACGCCTTCGCCCGCCACCGCGGCGCGGTGACCCGGCTGCTCCGCGAGGCCGAGACGGGCCGCCCGCCCGCCGGGTGCGCCTCGGTGACCCTCCTGGACCGCCGCTCGGCCGCGACCGTGACCCGCATAGCCTTCAACGCCTGACCCGCCGGGTGCGGCGGTCCGGGCGGGCTCCGCCCGGACCGAAGCAAGCCCCGCCGGCGTTCGAGGCGCGGGGTTCGGGGGAGCCCCGGTCTTTTCGGCGCGGGCCGAACCCCGGCGACGCCGCGGCACACGAGGCCGGTAGCCTGCGGGGCGACACGCGCGGGATTCGGACAGAGGCAGGGGCACATGCAGGGCAGCGGCTGGCCGGGGAATGAGCTGGAGCAGGTGCTCGGGGCGGCGCTCGGGCAGCCGGACGCCGGGGGGCGGATCCTGGAGGTCCTCGGGCGCAGCCAGGTGTGGGTCCCCCTGCCGGGCGGGGGCGGCCCGACGACGGGCGCCCTCGACCTGCCCACCATGGACATCGGCGGGGCGGCGTACGTCCCCGTCTACAGCTCCGAGGCCCAGTTCCTCGCCTGCGTCGGCCCCGGCATGGACTTCGCGGTGGCTCCCGCCGTCGAGTTCGCCCGCGGCCTGCCCCCGCAGCTCGGTATCGCCCTCAACCCCGAGGGCGCCGTCGGCGTACCGCTGCCGCCGCCCGCCGTCGCGGAGCTCTGCCGCACCGGCCGGACCCCGCTCGACGGCCCGGCCACCGGCGGCCGGGTCCGGCTCTACGAGCCCGACTGGCAGGACGACCCGGTGGATTTCCTGGCCGCCGCCACCGAGGAGTTCCGGGCCACCGGGGTGGTCGCCGCCGCGCACCGCTGCCTCGCCAGCATCGAGGGCGGGGCGCCCCAGCTGTTCGTCGGTGTCCGCCTGGTGGGATGGGAATCCGAGACGCAGAGCGCGCCGATGGAGGCCCTCGAGCGGGCCCTGACCCGTGTCCCGCCGCCGTGGCCGGTGCAGTTGATCCTGCTGGACGCCGCCCAGGACCCGGTCACGGACTGGATTCGTGAGCGCGTACGCCCCTTCTACCTGCCGTAGGGCCGCTTAAGCTGGTTACATCTCCTGGCCGCACGCGCGACTGCCGGTTCGGAGGACACGCGTGGAGCGACGGGCGGACGAAGAGGGGTTCCGGGTGAGTGCGTCAGGCACGGCCGCGGCCGGGCAGGTCGAGCACATGATGCGCCAGGTGACTCCCGGGCGCTACGAGAGTTACGAGGCACTTCTGCACGCCCTCGCCGAGGGCAGGCTCTGGATGCTGCTCTGGCAGGGGCAGCCGGGTTCCCCGGACGCCCAGTACGGCGGTATGGAGGTCGAGAGCCTCGGTTACGCGCCCTGCGTCACCTCCCCCCAGGAGTTGGCCGCCAGCGGCTGGAACCGGGGCTACGAGGTGGTCACCGGGCGGGACATCGCCCGTGCGCTGTATCCCGACCGCTGGGGCCTGTGGCTCAACCCGCACGCCCAGGGCGGCGGCCTCGGCGTGCCCTGGGCCGACCTGCGCCGGATCGCCACCGGCCTGGACCGGATGCCGGCCGGCCCGCTGCGTCTGTCCGAGCCCGCGATCGAGCTCCCGCAGTTCTACGGGCTGCTGACCCAGCACGCGCACCGCACCCCGGCCGTGCGGTCGCTGCGCCGCGCGTGGGTGCAGCCCGCGCTCGGCTCCCCGTACCTCGCGGTCGGGCTGGATCTGTACGACGCCTCCGCGCCCGCGCTGGAATCCGTACGGGAGATGATGCGGCAGTCGGTCGGGGTGGTCCCCGAGGGGGTCCCGGTGTGCACGGTCGCACTCGGGGACGAGCACGACCCCGTCGCGATGTGGCTGCGCGCGCAGAGTCGCCCCTTCTACGACCGCGAGGGTCAGGCACCCACCTACTGACCCGTTCCGCGATTTCCGCATATCGAGACATCCGTCTTGAAGGCCGCACCGGTCCCCATCGGTGCGGCCTTCGGCTTATTCGGTGAATCCACCCAAGATCCATGCCCAAAAGGGCAGTTGGGCCAGATGTCCGTTCCGTGCCGAACGGGCGGTGTTTCACCGCTCAACAGATCCCGGGGTTCGGATAACGGAAGGTGTAGGCGTAGATCACGGTTGCGCATCACATCCCCGGGGGGTCTGGCGGGCGCTTGAGAGGGCGTTGAAGACTCCACCCCACCGAAGGCAGGTCCATCTCACAAACACCAGCTCTTCACGTGCACTTCCGGCACATTTCGTGCCGATCGCACCACCAGCGACGCCGATTGAACCAAGCCGCCACAGCGGCGGGCATGGGCCGACCGATGTCGGCCGAGAGGGGTCCCACCACGATGACGGCACCACTGCAGGACATGAGCGCGGCCGAGCCCGCGGCCGTGACCACCTCCGAGGTTCCGCGAAAGGCGATCGAGGGGCGCTCGCTCGGCCGTATCGCGTGGATCAGACTCAAGCGGGACAAGGTGGCGCTGGCCGGCGGCATGGTCGTGCTGCTGCTCGTGGTGCTGGCCATGCTCTCGCAGCCGATCCAGTGGATCTTCGGGCTGGACCCGGACGCCCTCCACCAGGACCTCATCGACCCGTCCCTGGCCACCCCCGTCGGCTCCTTCGGCGGCATCAGCTGGGACCACCCGCTCGGCGTGGAGCCGAAGTTCGGCCGCGACATCGCCACCCGCATCCTGGAAGGCTCCTGGGTCTCCCTGCTGGTCGCCTTCGGATCGACCGTGGTCTCGGTGTTCATCGGCTCCGTGCTCGGCATCATCGCCGGGTACTACGGAGGCTGGGCCGACACGGTGATCAGCCGCATGATGGACACCTTCCTCGCCTTCCCGCTGCTGCTCTTCGCGATCTCCATCTCGGCCGCCCTCCAGGGCGGGGCCTTCGGCCTCGACGGGCTGCCGCTGCACATCAGCGTGCTGATCTTCGTGATCGGCTTCTTCAGCTGGCCCTACATCGGACGCATCGTGCGCGGACAGACCCTGTCGCTGCGCGAGCGGGAGTTCGTCGACGCGGCCCGCAGCCTCGGAGCCCGCGGCCCCTTCATCGTCTTCCGGGAGCTCCTGCCGAACCTGGTGGCCCCGATCCTCGTCTACTCCACGCTGCTGATCCCGACCAACATCCTCTTCGAGGCCTCCCTGAGCTTCCTCGGCGTGGGTATCCAGCCGCCGCAGGCCTCATGGGGCGGAATGCTCAGCTCCGCCGTGGCCTACTACAAGGTCGACCCGATGTTCATGGTCGTCCCGGGCATGGCGATCTTCGTCACCGTGCTCGCCTTCAACCTCCTCGGCGACGGTCTGCGCGACGCCCTGGACCCCAAGAGCTCGCGCTGACCCTCCCGTTCCTCGGGCACCCGGCCGAGGCTCCGCCAGTACCCACCATCACTCCGAATCAGGGGGCATCACTCCGCCATGAGAAGCAGGTCGAGAACAGCCGCGGTGCTTGCCGCCGCCATCACCGTCGCCCTCACCGCCTCCGCCTGCAATGGTGGTGACAAGACCGGCGGTGACGACAAGTCGGCCGGCGCCAACGCCGCCGTCAAGGCCGTGGTCAACGCTTCGGACAAGAAGGGCGGGACGGTCGTCTACGAGGCGTCCGACACCCCCGACTCCTTCGACCCCGGCAACACGTACTACGGCTTCGTCTTCAACTTCAGCCGCCTGTACGCCCGTCCGCTGACCACCTTCGCGCCCGCCCCGGGCGCCGAGGGCAACAAGGTGGTCCCGGACCTCGCCGAGGGCCTCGGTACGCCGAGCGACGGCGGCGCGACCTGGACGTACAAGCTGCGCAAGGGCGTCAAGTACAGCGACGGCTCCCTGGTCACCTCCAAGGACGTCAAGTACGCGGTCGAGCGCAGCAACTTCGCGCGTGACGTGCACTCCAACGGCCCGAACTACCTCGCGCAGTACCTCAAGAACAACGAGACCCCGTACGAGGGCCCGTACAAGGACAAGTCCGAAACGGGACTGCAGTCCATCGAGACCCCCGACGACCAGACGATCGTCTTCAAGCTGAAGCAGCCCTTCGCCGAGTTCGACTACCTGCTCGCGAACCCGCAGTCGGCCCCCGTGCCGAAGGCCAAGGACAACGGCGCGGACTATGTGAAGAACATCGTCTCCTCGGGCTCGTACATGTTCGAGAGCTACGAGCACGACAAGCAGGCCGTCCTGGTCCGCAACCCCAACTGGGACGCCTCCACGGACCCGCTGCGCAAGCAGCTCCCGGAGAAGATCGTCGTCAAGCTGAAGGTCAACCAGGAGACGATCGACTCCAACCTGAAGGCCGGCAACACCCACATCGACATCGTCGGTAACGGTGTGGCCCAGCAGACCCAGACCGAGCTGCTGACCTCGAAGGACCCCAACACCGACAACGCCGAGGGTGGTCGCCTGGTCTACATGGCGATGAACACCAAGGTGGCACCCTTCGACAACGTGGAGTGCCGCAAGGCGGTCCAGTACGCGATCGACAAGGTGTCGGTGCAGACCGCCTTCGGCGGCCCGATCCGCGGCGCCATCGCCAGCACCGTCCTGCCGACCGACATCCCGGGTCACGTGGACTTCAACACGTACAAGACCCCCGATGACAAGGGCGACGAGGCCAAGGCCAAGGCCGCGCTGACCGCCTGCGGCCAGCCGAACGGCTTCGAGACCACCATCACCGCGCGCAACGACCGCGCCGGCGAGGTCGACATGGCCACGGCCATCCAGGCGTCCCTGAAGAAGATCGGGATCACGGTCAAGATCCAGCAGTTCCCGGCCGGCAAGTACTTCAGCGACTACGCGGGCGTCCCGAAGTTCACCGAGGACAACAAGATCGGCCTCATGATGATGCAGTGGGGCGCCGACTGGCCGAGCGGCTTCGGCTTCCTCCAGCAGGTCGTCCACGGTGACGCGATCAGCAAGACGGGCAACACCAACCTGTCGCAGCTGAACGACCCCGAGATCAACAAGATGCTGAACGACAACATCGCCAACACCGACTCCGCCGCCCGCGAGAAGGTCTACGGCGAGATCGACAAGAAGGTCATGGACCAGGCGGTCATCGTCCCCCTGACCTACTTCAAGGTCCTGCACTACCGCTCGCCCAAGCTCACCAACGTGGTCTCCAACCCGGCGTGGAGCGGTCAGTACGACTACCTCAACATCGGCCTGAAGTAACCCCGGACGTCAAGTCCTCAGGCAGTTCGACCCTCTCAGCCAGATCTGCCAGAACCGTGGAAGGCAGGTGAAGGCAGCAGTGCGCGCGCCGGTCCGTCCCGCGCCCCCGACCGGGGTGCGGGGCGGACCGGCGGACGCCGAAGCCGACCCCCGTGTTTGTGTACATCGTCCGGCGGCTGTTCGCCGCGGTGTTCCTGCTGCTCGTTGTCAGCGCGATCACCTTCGCGATCTTCTTCCTGCTGCCCCGGCTGGCCGGCGGCACGGCCGACTCGCTGGCCACCCAGTACGTGGGCAAGAACCCCTCGCCCGAGTCCATCGCCGCGGTCAAGAAGAACCTCGGTTTCGACCAGCCCCTGTACGCGCAGTACTGGGACTTCCTGCGGGGCATCTTCGCGGGCCGTGAGTTCAACTACGGCCCCGACCCCTCGCAGTGCAGTGCCCCCTGCCTCGGCTACTCCTTCAAGGACCACGTCGAGGTCTGGCCCGACATCGTCGCCCGGCTGCCCATCACCGCCTCCCTCACCCTGGGAGCGGCCGTCATCTGGCTGATCACCGGTGTGACCACGGGTGTGGTCTCGGCCCTGCGCCCGGGCTCGCTCTTCGACCGGCTCGCGATGGGCGTGGCCCTCGCCGGCGTCTCGCTGCCGATGTTCTTCACCGGCACGCTCTCGCTGGCCGTCTTCGTCTTCAACTGGCCCGTGTTCACCAATGTGTACGTGGACTTCTCCGAGGATCCGGCCGCCTGGTTCCAGGGGCTGGTCCTGCCCTGGTGCACGCTCGCCTTCCTCTACTCCGCGCTCTACGCCCGGCTCACCCGGGCCGGAATGCTGGAGACCATGAGCGAGGACTACATCCGCACCGCGCGCGCCAAGGGCCTGCGCGAACGGGTCGTCGTCACCCGCCACGGGCTGCGCTCCGCGCTGACCCCCATCGTGACCATCTTCGGCATGGACTTCGGGCTGCTCCTCGGCGGCGCCATCGTCACCGAGACGGTCTTCTCGTACCACGGCATCGGTGAGTACGCGTACCACGCCATCGCGGTGAACGACCTGCCGAAGATCCTCGGGGTGACCCTCTTCGCCGGAGCCTTCATCGTGCTGTGCAACCTGGTGGTGGACCTCGTCTACGCCATCATCGACCCGAGGGTGAGGCTGTCGTGACCGATCCGACTCCGAAGGGGAACGAGGCCGGCGAAGCCGGCGCCGACCGCGGCGCGCACACCGCCACCGCCACGGCCGTCGTGGCGGGACCGGGCGACGGCCCGCCCTCCGAGGCCTTCCTCGACGTACGCGACCTCAAGGTCCACTTCCCCACCGACGACGGCGTCGTCAAGTCGGTCGACGGGCTCTCCTTCCAGCTGGAGAAGGGCCGCACCCTCGGCATCGTGGGCGAGTCCGGCTCCGGCAAGTCCGTCACCTCGTTGGCCGTCATGGGCCTGCACCGGGCGAGCAACGCCAGCCGCTCCACCGTCGAGATGTCGGGCGAGATCTGGCTCGGCGGCAAGGAACTGCTGTCGGCCGACCCCGAGGAGGTGCGCCGGCTGCGGGGCCGCGACATGGCGATGATCTTCCAGGACCCGCTGAGCGCGCTGCACCCGTACTACACGATCGGCGCCCAGATCGTCGAGGCGTACCGCGTCCACAACGACGTCGACAAGAAGACGGCGCGCAAGCGGGCCGTCGAGATGCTCGACCGCGTGGGCATCCCCGAACCGGGCAAGCGCGTCGACGACTACCCGCACCAGTTCTCCGGCGGCATGCGTCAGCGCGCGATGATCGCGATGTCGCTGGTCAACAACCCCGACCTGCTGATCGCGGACGAGCCGACCACGGCCCTGGACGTCACCGTGCAGGCACAGATCCTGGACCTGATCCGCGATCTGCAGAAGGAGTTCGGCTCCGCCGTCATCATGATCACGCACGACCTCGGCGTCGTCGCGGAGATGGCCGACGAGATCCTCGTCATGTACGGCGGCCGGTGCGTCGAGCGGGGCACCGCCGAGAAGGTCTTCTACGAGCCCCGCCACCCCTACACCTGGGGCCTGTTGGGCTCGATGCCGCGCATCGACCGCGAACAGAGCGAGCGCCTCATCCCGGTCAAGGGCTCCCCGCCCAGCCTCATCAACATCCCCGACGGCTGTGCCTTCAACCCGCGCTGCCCGTACGCCGACGTGCCCAAGGGCAACGTGACGCGCACGGTCCGGCCCGAGCTGATCGAGGACGACAGTCGCCACTGGTCCGCCTGCCACATGTCGCAGGACGAGCGGACCCGGATCTGGACCGAAGAGATTGCGCCGAAGCTGTGACCGAGACGCCTGACATGAAGAAGCCGGACACGGTGGTCATCCCCGCGCAGGCCAAGGAGTCTCCCGAGGTCCTGCTCAAGGTCACCGGCCTGGCCAAGCACTTCCCGATCACCAAGGGACTGATCCGCCGCCAGGTGGGCGCGGTCAAGGCCGTCGACGGCCTCGACTTCGACGTCCGGCGCGGGGAGACCCTCGGCATCGTCGGCGAGTCCGGCTGCGGGAAGTCGACCATGGGCCGGCTGATCACGCGGCTGCTGGAGCCGACGGGCGGCTCCATCGAGTTCGAGGGCAAGGACATCACGCACCTCGGCGTGTCGGGCATGCGCCCGCTGCGCCGGGACGTGCAGATGATCTTCCAGGACCCGTACGGCTCGCTGAACCCCCGCCACACGGTGGGCACCATCGTCAGCGCGCCGTTCAAGCTCCAGAAGGTCACTCCGGAGGGCGGGCTCAAGGCGGAGGTCCAGCGGCTGCTGTCGCTCGTGGGCCTCAACCCCGAGCACTACAACCGCTACCCGCACGAGTTCTCCGGCGGTCAGCGCCAGCGCATCGGCATCGCGCGGGCCTTGGCGCTGAAGCCGAAGCTCGTCGTCGCGGACGAGCCCGTCTCGGCGCTGGACGTGTCGATCCAGGCCCAGGTGGTGAACCTGCTGGACGACCTCCAGGACGAGCTCGGCCTCACCTACGTGATCATCGCGCACGACCTGTCGGTCATCCGCCACGTCTCGGACCGCATCGCCGTGATGTACCTCGGCAAGATCGTCGAGCTGGCCGACAACAAGGGGCTGTACGGGGCGCCGATGCACCCCTACACCACGGCCCTGATGTCGGCCGTGCCGGTGCCCGACCCGAGGCGACGCGGTGCCAAGAGCGGCCGCATCCTGCTCAAGGGCGACGTTCCGTCGCCGATCTCGCCGCCGAGCGGCTGCCGCTTCCACACCCGGTGCTGGAAGGCCACGCAGATCTGCGCGACGCAGGAACCTCCGCTGCTGGCGCTGAAGCCGGGCCACCAGGTGGCCTGCCACCACCCGGAGAACGCCCCCGACCAGGCCCCGGGCGACCAGCCCCTGCCGGGCGCGGCGGACGCGGTGGCGAAGGTCACGGAGTAACCGCCCGGTGGGGCCGAAACCGCCTTCGGCGCGGCTTCGGCCCCACGGGACGACTTCGGCCCCATTTCGGCCCCGCCGGCGTTCGAGGCGCGGGGGCTCGGGGGCAGCGCCCCCGCAGCGGCGCCGCACGGCACACCCGGCCTCGGTGGAGCCCCGCATTCTGCCGAGCCCGCCGCAGGTGACAATGGCCCGGTGCTCCACGATCTCTTCCCGCCCGGGATCCAGCATGCCCTGGATCTCGCCGGCATCTTCGTCTTCGCCACCGCAGGCGCCCTCCTCGCCGTACGCAAGAACTTCGACGTCTTCGGCATCGCTGTCCTCGCGCTCGTCACGGCCCTGGGCGGTGGTCTCTTCCGGGACCTCGTCATCGGCGCCGTGCCGCCCGCCGCCTTCGGTGAGCTCAGCTTCTTCGTGACCCCGCTGGTCGCCGCCGCGATCGTCTATTTCCTGCACCCCGAGGTCCAGCGGATCAACCACGCCATCAACGTCTTCGACGCGGCCGGCCTCGGGCTGTTCTGCGTGACGGGTACGACCAAGGCGTACGAGTACGGCCTCGGCCTCACCGCCTCCGCGGCACTCGGGGTCACCACCGCCGTCGGCGGCGGCGTCGTGCGCGACGTGCTCGTCAACGAGGTGCCCTCGCTGCTGCGCGACCGCGAGATGTACGCCGTCCCCGCGCTGGTCGGCGCCTCGATGGTGGCGATCTTCATCAGCATGCACGCCCTCAACGGCATCACCACCGGCCTCGCGATCGTCACCACCTTCGTCCTCCGCCTCCTCGCCATGCGCTACCACTGGCGGGCGCCGCTGGCCTGGAACAGGCGGTCGTCGGTGGCCGAAGAGCCGTAACAAAAGAAAGCTACCGCTTAGTAGCAAGCCGGTGTACCGTCGTTTACATGTCACACGCAGCTGCCAAGGCATCCATCGGCGACAGTGAGTTCGACCGCGACACCGCCATCACCGCACGCGCGGGCGAGCCCGGCGTGTACGACGCGGAACTCTCCGCCGGCTGGACGATCATCGCCGCCGTGAACGGCGGCTACCTGCTGGCCCTGGTCGGCCGGGCCCTGTCGGCGGCCCTCCCGCACCCGGACCCGTTCACCGTCTCCGCGCACTACCTGACCTCGTCCGTGCCCGGCCCCGCCGTGATCCGCACCGAGGTCGTCCGCGTCGGACGCACCCTCTCCACCGGCCAGGCCTCGCTGTTCCAGTACGACGAGAGCGGCGCCGAGATCGAGCGCATCCGCGTCCTCGCCTCCTACGGCGACCTCGCGGCCCTGCCCGACGACGTACGCACCGTCGCCGTGCCGCCCGCCATCCCCGCCTACGAGGACTGCATCGGCCCCGAGGCCGGCCCGGCCCCGATCCCCGGCAGCTCCGCCATCGTGGACCGGCTCCGGCTCCGGCTGGACCCGGCCACCGCCGGATGGGCCGTCGGAGCGCCCTCCGGCAAGGGCGAGATGCGGGCCTGGTTCGAGCTGGCCGACGGCCGCGACGCCGACCCGCTCTCCATGCTCCTGGCCGTCGACGCGCTGCCGCCGACCGCCTTCGACCTCGGCCTGGTGGCCTGGACCCCGACGGTGGAACTCACCACCCACGTCCGCCGTCGCCCGGCCCCCGGCCCGCTCCGGGTCTCCATCACCACCCGCAACCTGGCCGGTGGCTTCCTGGAGGAGGACGCCGAGGTCTGGGACTCGTCGGACCACCTGGTCGCGCAGTCCCGCCAACTGGCCCGCGCCCTGCGCCCGGCCTGACCGCTCCCCGATCCGACCGGTACGGCACTCCCCAGGAGTGCCCTGCCGGCCATCGCGGGGTCCCGCGGCGCAAGCGGCCACCGGCGGGCTCGTAGAATCGGGGGATCATGGCCTACCTCGACCACGCCGCCACCACCCCGATGCTGCCGGAGGCCGCCGCGGCGATGACCGCGCAGTTCGCCGCCACGGGGAACGCCTCCTCCCTGCACGCCGCCGGCCGCCGGGCCCGCCGTACCGTGGAGGAGGCCCGCGAGGCCTTCGCCGAGGCGGTCGGCGCCCGCCCCAGCGAGGTGGTCTTCACCGCCGGCGGCACGGAGGCCGACAACCTCGCCGTCAAGGGCCTCTACTGGGCCCGGCGCGACGCGGACCCCGCCCGCACCCGGGTCATCGCCAGCCCCGTCGAGCACCACGCCGTGCTCGACGCCGTCCACTGGCTCGCCGAGCACGAGGGCGCACAGGTCGAGTACCTCCCCGTGGACCGCTACGGGCGGGTCCACGCCGACGCCTTCCGCGAGGCCGTCGAGCGCAACCCCGACGACGTGGCCCTGGCCACCGTCATGTGGGCCAACAACGAGATCGGCACCGTCATGCCGGTCCGCGAACTTGCCGCCATCGCCCGCGAGTCCGGGATCCCGCTGCACTCCGACGCCGTCCAGGCCCTCGGGCAGCTCGACGTCCACTTCGGCGACAGCGGCCTCGCCGCCATGACCGTCAGCGGCCACAAGGTCGGCGGTCCCTACGGCATCGGCGCACTGCTGCTCGGCCGCGACCAGAGCCCCGTACCCATCCTGCACGGCGGCGGCCAGGAGCGGCACGTCCGCTCCGGCACCCTCGACGTGCCGGCCGTCGCCGCCTTCGCCGTGGCCACCGTGCTCGCCGTCGAACGGCGCGAGCGGTTCGCCACCGAGATCGGCGCCCTGCGCGACGAACTGGTCGCCGCCGTCCGCGCGGCCGTGCCCGACGCCGTCCTCGGGGGCGACCCCGACGAGCGGCTTCCCGCCAACGCCCACTTCAGCTTCCCCGGCTGCGAGGGCGACTCGCTGCTGCTCCTGCTCGACGCCCAGGGCATCGAATGCTCCACCGGCTCCGCCTGCACCGCCGGCGTGGCCCAGCCCAGCCACGTCCTGCTGGCCGCCGGCACCGACCCCCAGCTGGCCCGCGGCACCCTGCGCTTCTCCCTCGGCCACACCTCCACCAAGGAGGACGTGGCGGCCCTGGCCGCGGCCATCGGCCCCGCGGTCGAGCGCGCCCGCACGGCCGGCCTCAGTTAGGAGTGTCCAGAGCGGCCCGGATCAGGCTGATGTAGCGGCTCCAGTCCCAGTGGCGGCCGGGGTCGGTGTGGTCGGCGCCCGGGACCTCGGAGTGGCCGACTATGTGCGCACGGTCCGCCGGTATGTCGTACCGGCGGCAGATGTCGGCCGCCAGCCGGGCCGAAGCCGCGTACATCGTGTCCGTGAAGTCCTGCGGGCGGTCCACGAAGCCCACGTGCTCGATGCCGACACTGCGCTCGTTCATCGAGCGGCTGCCGGAGTGGAAGGCCACGTCCAGCTCGCGCACCATCTGCTCCACGTGCCCGTCCCCGCGCACTATGTAGTGCGCCGACGCCTTGTGCCACGGGTTCTTGAAGGCGTCCACCGAGGACTCGAAGCCGCCCTGTGTGACATGGACGACTATCCGGTCCACCCGGTAGTCGGCCGGGCGGTCCGCCTTGCGCCAGTTCGCCGGCGAGGCGGACGTCCAGCTCGCGCCCGCGTGGTCGAGCTCGCCCTCCCTGCGCGGCTTGTCCACCCCCGGTATCAGCCACCAGGCACGGCCGATCTCCTCCCGGCCGGCCACCGCCGCCGCCGCCGCGAAGACCCCGAGCCCGCCGAAGAGCACCGCCCGGCGGGTCCGCCCCGGCGACTTCTTCCCTTTGTTCCCCTGCTCGACGATGTGATCCACCCCCCGTACCCCGATAACGCGCTGTGACCCCGCTCGGTTCCCCCGTACTCTGGACGGTGCTATGACTGAGAACCTGCCGCGCACCGCCCGTCCCCTTCGCGTCCTGGCCGCCATGTCCGGGGGCGTGGACTCCGCCGTCGCCGCCGCCCGCGCGGTCGAAGCCGGGCACGACGTGACCGGCGTCCACCTCGCGCTCTCCGCGAACCCGCAGTCCTTCCGGACCGGCGCCCGCGGCTGCTGCACCATCGAGGACTCCCGCGACGCCCGCCGGGCCGCCGACGTCATCGGCATCCCGTTCTACGTCTGGGACCTCGCCGAGCGCTTCCGCGAGGACGTGGTCGAGGACTTCATCTCCGAGTACGAGGCCGGGCGCACCCCGAACCCGTGCCTGCGCTGCAACGAGAAGATCAAGTTCGCGGCGCTGCTCGACAAGGCCCTCGCGCTCGGCTTCGACGCCGTCTGCACCGGCCACTACGCCACCGTCGTGCTGAACGAGGACGGCTCCCGCGAGCTGCACCGCGCCTCCGACATGGCCAAGGACCAGTCGTACGTCCTCGGCGTCCTCGACGAGAAGCAGCTCGCCCACGCCCTCTTCCCGCTCGGTGACACCCTCACCACCAAGGAAGAGATCCGCGCCGAGGCCGAGGAGCGGGGGCTGGCCGTCGCGAAGAAGCCCGACAGCCACGACATCTGCTTCATCGCCGACGGCGACACCCAGGGCTTCCTCGCGAACCGACTCGGCAAGGCCGAGGGCGACATCGTCGACGAGGCGACCGGCGAGAAGGTCGGCACCCACGAGGGCGCCTTCGGCTTCACCATCGGCCAGCGCAAGGGCCTGCGCATCGGGCACCCCGCCCCCGACGGCAAGCCGCGCTACGTCCTCGACATCTCCCCGGTGAACAACACCGTCACCGTCGGCCCCGTCGAGGCCCTCGACGTCACCGCCCTCACCGCGATGCGCCCCCGCTGGTGCGGAGCCGTGGCCGCCGCCCCGGGCACCTACACCGCCCAGCTGCGCGCCCACGGCGGCGAGACCGAGGTCTTCGCCGAGGTCGTGGACGGCGAGCTGCGCGTCTCCTTCACGGAGCCGGTCCGGGGCGTGGCACCCGGCCAGGCGATCGTGCTCTACGACGGCACCCGCGTGGTCGGCTCGGCCACGATCGCGACCACGACGCGGGCCGCCGCCACCGTCTGAACGACGCCGTTCACGGCATGACGCCGCGGTCCGTCCCCCCGGGCGGACCGCGGCGTCGTGCTGTGGCGGGCTGCCGCCCGGATCAGGCCGCCCGGATCAGGCCGCCGGGTACCAGACGGTCCCGTTGTCGCCGTGCTGGGCGAGGGTGCTCGCGATGATCTCGCCCTCCCGGAAGTAGCGCGGGTGCTGCTGCAGGAAGCCGGGGAAGGAATCCAGGGACGTCGCGTCACACACCCCGTCGGTCTTGATGCAGTGGCGCTGGACCGGGACTCCGGGGAACACCTCCGGCCCGGTGCCGGGGGAGTACGCCACGAACGGGATGAGGACCCCCTGGGGGACCAGCCGCCAGAAACCGGTTCCCGGCTGCATGGGGTCGGAGTAGAGCATGCCGTCGACCCGGTCGCGCGGGACCTCGGTGCCGTTGTTCGCGATCGTCTGGAGCAACAGGTCACCGACCCAGGCGCCCTGGGAGTAGCCGGCGATGGTGAAGGTCGCCGTCGGGTCGGCCCGGTAGGCGTTCTCCAGGGCGGCCTTCGCGTTCCAGTAGCCCTGGTTCACGCTGTCGCCGAAGCTCGGTGCGAACGGGGCCGGCTGTTCGTTGTGGCTCCCGACGAAGGGGCCGCCGCTGGCCACGTAGCAGACCGGAATCGCGATGCCCCCGTTCAGATGCCGGTTCGCGGCCTCGAAGCTCGTGGTGCACCCGGGCGCCTCGGCGGCCGCCCCGGTGCCGCCGATCTGGATGTAGTAGTGGTTCGCCGGGGCGGCGTGCGCGGTGGCCGGTGCGGCCACGGCGCCGGCGAGCAGGAGGACCGTCGACGCGACGACGGACTTGATGCGGCGGGCGAGCCTGTTCGGCTTCGTGGTGGACATACGGGTCAACTCCCCTGGGTCAAGGCGGGCACCGCGTCGGGTGCGGCGACCGGCACTCATCGTGGTGTTCGTGCTGGTCGCGGGACCATGCCCGCAACCGGCCATATGTGGCCGGTCGACGGTGCCCGGTGGTTTGACCGGGTTCCGGGAGGACATCGGACTCACGTGGCAGGGCCGTCGTCGGGGGAAGGGCATTCAAGTGGGCAGCCAGTTCGGCGCGTTGCTCCGCGGGTTACGGCACGAGGCGGGGATGACGCAGGAGCAACTGGCCGAGCGGTCCCGACTCGGGGTCCGCACCATCCACCGGCTGGAGACCGGCAAGCCCACCGACGCCCGGATGGGTACGGTGAAGCAGGTCGCGCACGCGCTGGCCGACGAGCTGAAGCGCGACCGGGACGAGCTCTGGACGGACCTGTTGGCCGCCCACCGCGGCAAGGCGGCCGCCGCCGCCGGGGAGGACCTACGCGCCGCACCCGCCCCCGTATCGGAGCCGGAGCCGGAGCCGCAGTCGCCGCCCGGGCCCGAGCGGGCGCCGGAGCGGGCGCCCGCACCGGACCGTCCCGCCCGGCCGGTGCCGCACCGGACGCCGGCCACGTCCCGGGGCGCCCTGGCCGAGGCCGCCGAGTCGCTCGCCCACGACGTCTACGGCCGCTGCATCCGCGAGGAGGAGCAGCGCCGCATCCACGACCCCTTCCCGCTGCCCGTGCGGTGGCGGTCGGCCCCCGCCGAGCTGCTGGACCACTGGGACAACATCCGCGGCACCCCGCCCGGCGCCGCCCGCGGCCCGCTGTCCCTGGACGGCGGCCTCACCGACATCGCCGACGTCTACCGGCGCGTCCGGTCCGGGCGGCTGGTGGTGCTCGGCCGGGCCGGCTCCGGCAAGACCGTCCTCGTCCTGCGGTTCGTCCTCGACCACCTGGTCGCACGCTCCGACGGCGATCCCGTCCCCGTGGTCTTCAGCATGGGAGCGTGGGACCCGACCGGCACCACCCTGCGCGACTGGCTGATCGCCCGCCTGCTGCGCGACCACCCGAACCTCGACGCCCGCGCCCCCGGCGGCGCCACCCTCGCCGCCGCCCTGGTGGACGCCGGATGGATCCTGCCGGTCCTGGACGGGTTCGACGAGATGGCCACCGGACTGCTCGCCGTCGCCCTGCGCGAACTCAACGCGAGTTCGCTGCCCCTGCTGCTGACCAGCCGCACCGAACAGTTCGCCGAGGCCGTCGCGGTCGAGGTGCTGCGCCGGACCGCGGGCATCGAACTGCTGGACCTGGACGCCGACGACCTGGTCCACTACCTGCCCCGCACCGCGCGCCCGAGCGCGCCGGCCGACCGGGACGGACGGACCGCCACCGGCTGGGACCCCGTCCTGGAGCGGCTGCGCACCGACCCGGACGGCGGGCCGGGCGCCCGCCTCAGGGCCGTGCTGAGCACCCCGCTGATGGTCCTGCTCGCCCGGACCGCCTACAGCGACACCCCGGCCCAGGACCCGGCCGTGCTGCTGGACGAGGCACGCTTCCCGACCCCCGAGGCCCTCGAGGAGCACCTGCTGGCCGGGTTCGTGCCGAGCGTCTACCAGCACCTGCCCACCGCCGTCCCGGGCGCCCGCCGCGCGCGCAGGCCCCGTAGCTGGGACCCGCACCGTGCCCGGCGCTACCTGGGCCACCTCGCCGACCACCTGGACCGGCCCGAGCGCCGCGCGGGCCAGGACCTGGCGTGGTGGCAGCTGCGCGACTCGCTACGGCTGCCCTCGCGGATCCTGGCCGTCGTCCTCGCCTGCTCCCTGGTCACCGCCCTCGCCGACTGGCTGGTCTTCCCGGCCAAGAACCTGGCCGCCGGTCGCGGTGCCGCGTTCGCGCTGGGTACGGGCCTGCTGGACGCCCTGCTCTTCGGCCCCGCCGTCGGCCTCGCCTTCGGGCTGGTCTACGGGCTCATGGCCGTGCTCGGGATCCGGGCGTTCGAACCGTCCCGGGTCCGGATGCGGCTGCCCGGCCGCCGCGGGCGGGGCGCCGGACCGACCTCCCGCCGGTTCGCGGCCCTGGTCCCGGCCGGACTGCTGGGCGGGTTCGTGATGGGCCTCGGCTGCGGGCTCGCCTTCACCGTCGGCGCGCAGCTGACGTACGGCGGGGTGGTGGTCAACGCGGCGGTGATCGAGGCGACGGCCGTCAACTGCCTCATGTACGGGCTCGTCTTCGCCTTGGCGGGCGGGCTCGTCCTCGGGCTCGTGGCCACCTTGGAGACCCCCATCGACCTCGGCTCGGCCGCCACGCCGACGGATCTGCTGGCCGTCAACCGCAGCATCGTGGTGCGCCAGGCGCTCTTCCTCGCGCCGATGCTCGCCCTGGTGATCGCCTTCGGCGGCCGGCTCATGACCGAGCTGTTCCAGGGCGTCGTCGGCCCCCTGACCTGGCCGATGGCCGACGGGCTCGCGCTCGGCGCCGTGGGCGGGGTGGCCGGCGCGCTCTCCTACGCCCTGGCGTTCACCGCCTGGGGCCAGTGGGTGCTCCTGACCCGGATCTGGCTGCCGCTGACCGGCCGCCTGCCCTGGGCGACGGTCGCCTTCCTGGAGGACGCCTACCGGCGCGGTGTCCTGCGCCAGGTCGGCGCCGTCTACCAGTTCCGCCACGCGCGCCTCCAGCGTCATCTGCGCGGCCGGCCCACCGGCCGAGGGGTCACCCGCTCGGTGATCTCCACACCGACTCGGGATGGCGGTTCGGGCCGGTGATCGCCGTCCAGCAGAGCGGCCCGCCGCGCGGACGTGGGCGGAAGCTGCCGCCGGCCCGGACGAGCGCGTCGACCACCTCGTACACGTTCGCTGCGCATGCTCCATGGCCGGAGTCCGCACCGACGGGCCGAGGTGAGGGCGGGCGGGCCGAGGTGAGGGCGGGCGGGGTGGCCCGACGGACGCGGCAGCCCGCTGTCCCCGGTCGTCGGGCCAGGGCAGCGGGCGGAACGCGGCGGGAACGAGGCCCGGACGGGTCCGGGACGCCCCGTGCTCAGGCGACGGTCAGGACGATCTTGCCGGTGGTACGGCCCCGCTCGCCGATCTCGTGGGCCTTCGCCGCCTGCTCCAGCGGCAGCACCGTGTCGACCAGCGGCTTCAGCAGGCCCTGCTCGACGAGCGCAGTGATCTCCCGCAGACCGCCCAGGTCCGGCTCCACCAGGACCCAGGAGGCGTGCACGCCCTGCGGGTCGGCCGGGAGGGAGTCGGGGCCGGGCAGGGTCACCAGGTGGCCGCCGGCCTTGAGGACCTTCAGGGAGCGCAGGGTGTAGTCCCCGCCGATGGCGTCGATCACGACGTCCACGTCGGCGACGGCGTCCTCGAAGTCCGTGGTGCGGTAGTCGATCACCTCGTCGGCGCCGAGCTCACGCAGCAGCGCGTGCTTGCCCGCGCTCGCGGTGCCGATCACGTACGCGCCGCGGGCCTTGGCGATCTGCACCGCCAGGTGGCCGACCCCGCCGGCCGCCGCGTGCACCAGCACCCGCTGGCCGGCGCTCACCCCGGCGGTGTCCACCAGGGCCTGCCAGGCGGTCAACGCGGCCAGCGGCAGGGCCGCGGCCTGCACGTGGTCCAGCGCGGCCGGCTTGGGGGCGAAGTGCCGGGCGGGAGCCGTCACGTACTCGGCGTACGCGCCGGCCTGCTGCGGGAAGCGGGGCATCCCGTAGACCTCGTCGCCCACCCGGTGGAGGGTCACGCCCGGTCCCACGGCCTCCACGGTGCCCGACACGTCCCAGCCGACCGCCGGCACCGGGCCCCAGGGGATCAGGGCGCCGCTCTCACGCGTCTTCCAGTCCACCGGGTTGACCCCGGCGGCGTGGACCCGGACCAGGACCTCGCCCATTCCGGGCTCCGGACGCTCGGCCTCGGTCTCGACGAGGACCTCGGGTCCGCCCCACTTGCTGATGACGACGGCGCGCATGACATGTCTCCTTGCTGGGTTCCTGGCGGCCGGTGTGCCGGCCGATGACCTCACTCTGGCCGCTCGCCGACCCGCGCGGTGTTGGCCGTACGGCCACCATGTGTCAGGATCTGGCCATGCACCGAATCGCCGTACTCGCCCTCGAAGGGGTCCCTCCGTTCGAGCTCGGCATCCCCTCCCGGGTCTTCGGAAACGCCCAGGACGAGGCCGGGAACCCGCTCTACGAGGTGACCGTCTGCACCGCCGACGGCCTGCCCGTGACCAGCGACGCGGGCTTCACCGTCGGCGTCTCGGCGGGCCCCGAGGCCCTCGCCGCCGCCGACACCGTGATCGTCACGCCCACGCACGCCATGGACGAGCTCGCGCACGGCGCCCCCCTGCCGCAGCCGCTGACCGACGCCCTCGCGGCGATCCGGCCCGGCACCCGGCTGGTCTCCCTCTGCACCGGCTCGTACGTGCTGGCCGCCGCCGGACTGCTCGACGGCCGGCCCGCCACCACGCACTGGCTGCACGCGCCCGAGTTCCAGCGGGGCTTCCCGCGCGTCCGGCTCGACGAGGAGGTCCTCTTCGTCGACGACGGCGACGTCCTCACCTCGGCCGGCGTGGCCGCCGGCATCGACCTCTGCCTCTACCTGATCCGCCAGGACCACGGCACGGGCGTCGCCAACAGGGCCGCGCGGCTCTGCGTGGTCCCGCCCTGGCGCGACGGCGGCCAGGCCCAGTACATCGACCGCCCCGTCCCCGAGCCGACGCTCGCCACCACCACCGCCACCCGCGCCTGGGCCCTGGAACGCCTCGCCGAACCGGTCACCCTCGGCGAGCTGGCCACGCACGCCCGGATGAGCCTGCGCACCTTCACCCGGCGGTTCCGCGACGAGGTCGGCATGACGCCGGTGCAATGGCTCACCGCACAACGCCTGGAACTGGCGCGCCACTTGCTGGAGTCCAGCGACCTGCCGGTCGACCTGGTGGCCCACCGCTCCGGCTTCGGCTCGGCCAACTCCCTGCGCCAGCACATGCGTTCCACGCTCGGCGTCTCCCCGATCGCCTACCGGCGCACCTTCCAGCCCGCATCGGCGTGACCTGGGAGGTAATCGCCACCGGTCCCGTGCCCTGACAGGATCGGATCAACGGCCCGCACCGGCGGGCCGGTCCACGGGGGAGCAGACCATGACCGCGTACGCCATCGCCCACATCCGTCCCGAGACCATGAACGAGGACATCCTCCGGTACATCGAGACGATGCAGTCGACCATCGACCCCTTCGGCGGCCGTGCCCTCGCCGCCCGCCGGCCCGGCTGGACCGTGGAGTTCTGGGAGGACCGCTGCGCCGAGCACGAGCGGGCCTCGGGCGGCCTCTTCGCGCCGCCCGCGCCGGACCGTGCCGCCGCGCCGGCCGACGTACGGGACCAGGCCCTGGAGCGGTGGGCCGGGCCCCGGGGCGACGTACGGGCCCGGCTCGTGGCGGCGCTCCCGCACGCCACGATCGGCCAGGGCTTCGGCCCCGCCGTCTCCGCCGAGCAGGCGGCCGCCGCCCGCGCCGCCGTCCGGCGGGCGTACGCGGCCGCCGTCGGCACCTGACCTCGGCCTTCGGGCCCCGCGCGCGCCCGGGGGTGCGAGCATGGGCGGTATGGCTACTCACTTGATCACCGGTGCCGGCTCCGGCATCGGCGCCGCCGTCGCGGCCCGGCTGCACGCCCGCGGCGACGACCTCGTCCTCCTCGCCCGGGACGCCGGCCGCGCCCGCGAGCTCGTCGACCGTTACCCCGGTGCCACGTCCCTCGTCGGCGACCTCGCCGATCCCGACCGGCTCTCGTGGGCCTTCTCCAAGCAGGCGATCCCCGAGCGGATCGACTCCCTGCTGCACATCGCCGGGATCGTCGACCTCGGACCGGTCGGTGAGCTCCGGCCCAAGACCTGGCACCAGCAGCTCAACGTGAACCTGATCGCCCCCGCCGAGGTCACCCGGCTGCTGCTGCCCACCCTGCGCGCCTCCCGCGCCGACATCGTCTTCGTGAACTCCGGCGCCGGACTGCGCGCCCACGCCGACTGGAGCGCCTACGCCGCCTCCAAGCACGGACTCAAGGCGCTCGCCGACTCGCTGCGCGACGAGGAGAAGCCCCACGGCATCCGCGTCACCTCCGTCTACCCGGGCCGCACCGCCAGCCCCATGCAGGCCAAGGTGCACTCCCAGGAGGGCAAGGACTACGACCCGGCCGACTGGATCGACCCGGAGTCCGTGGCGACCACCATCGTCATGGCCATCGACCTGCCCCGTGACGCCGAGGTCAACGACCTGAGCGTCCGGCCGGGCCGATGAGCGCCGGCGCCACCGGCGTCGGCTCGCTGCCCGGCGGCGACGCCCGCGAGGCAGCGAAGACCGTCACCGGGTCCTTCGAGGAGTTCCCCTACCTCGCCGAGCTGCCCGCCCGCGGGCCCGGCGCGGACATGATCGGCCGCTCCCTCGGACTGCTCGTCGACATGTACGCCCACGTCGAACCCAGCGGCTGGCGGATCAGCGACCGCCCGGGACGGGACTCGAAGCGGTCCCGGTCCTGGCTCGGCGAGGACCTCGACGCGCTGGAGGAGTTCACCCAGGGCTACACGGGCAAGCTCAAGGTCCAGGCCGTCGGACCGTGGACGCTGGCCGCCGCCCTGGAACTGCACGGCGGCGAGGCCATGCTGCAGGACCCGGGAGCCTGCCGGGACCTGGCCGGATCGCTGGCCGAGGGCCTGCGCGAGCACCTGGCCGACGTACGCAAGCGCATTCCCGGGGCGCAGGTCGTGCTGCAGCTCGACGAGCCCTCCCTGACCGCCGTCCTGCTCGGCCGGGTCCGCTCCGCGAGCGGCTACCGCACCTACCGCGCCGTCGACCGGCAGGTCGTCGAGGGCGCGCTGCGCGACCTGTTCGCCGTCCACGACGGGGAGGTCGTGGTGCACTCCTGCGCGCCCGAGGTCCCCTTCGCACTGCTCCGCAGGGCCGGCGCCACGGGTGTGTCGTTCGATTTCTCGCTGCTCACCGAGCGCGAGGACGACGCCATCGGGGAAGCGGTCGAGGGCGGCACGAAACTCTTCGCCGGAGTGGTGCCCGGCACCGACGCCCCGTTGTCGGACCCGGGCGGTAGCGTCATGGGTGTCAGGAAGCTTTGGCGCAGGCTGGGACTGGCCCCGGGGACTCTGGCGGAGTCCGTCGTGGTCACCCCCTCGTGCGGTCTGGCGGGCGCTTCGCCCGCCTACGCCCGCGCGGTGCAGGCGCATTGCGTCAGGGCGGCGAGGTCGCTCGCCGACAACCCTGAGTGACGGTCGAGACGGGCCACGGGAGGACACGGCATGGCAGCCGAACAGCAGGACACGGCAGTACCGACGGCGGTGCGTGATCAGCACGCACTGCTGGCGGAGCAGGTCGAGGAGCACCGCTTCCGGTACTACGTGAACGACCAGCCGGTCGTCAGCGACGCCGAGTTCGACCAGCTGCTGCGCTCGCTGGAGGCACTGGAGGAGCAGTACCCGGAGCTCCGTACGCCCGACTCGCCCACCCAGAAGGTGGCCGGGGCGTACGAGACGGACTTCGCCTCCGTCGAGCACCGGGAGCGCATGCTCTCCCTCGACAACGCCTTCGACGACGAGGAACTGGCGGCCTGGGCCGAGCGGGTGGCCCGGGACGTGAACACCTCGGACTACCACTACCTGTGCGAGCTCAAGGTGGACGGCCTCGCCGTCAACCTCACCTACGAGAACGGCCGTCTGACCCGGGCGGCCACCCGCGGCGACGGCCGCACGGGTGAGGACATCACGCCCAACGTCCGCACCATCGCCGAGATCCCGGACCGGCTGAAGGGCGACCGGATCCCGGCCCTGGTCGAGATCCGCGGCGAGGTCTACTTCCCGATGGAGAAGTTCCAGGAGCTCAACGCCCGTCTGGTGGAGGCGGAGGGCAAGCCCTTCGCCAACCCGCGCAACGCGGCGGCCGGTTCGCTGCGGCAGAAGGACCCCAAGGTCACCGCGAGCCGCCCGCTGCACATGGTCGTGCACGGCATCGGCGCCCGCGAGGGCTTCGAGATCGAGCGCCAGTCGCAGGCGTACGAGCTGCTCCACGAGTGGGGTCTGCCGACCGCCCAGCACAACAAGGTGGTCTCCACCCTCGCCGAGGTCCGGGAGTTCATCGCGGACTACGGAGTGAACCGGCACTCGGTGGAGCACGAGATCGACGGCGTGGTCGTCAAGCTCGACGAGATCTCCCTCCAGGGCCGGCTCGGCTCCACCGCGCGCGCCCCGCGCTGGGCCATCGCCTGGAAGTACGCGCCCGAAGAGGTCAACACCAAGCTGATCGACATCAAGGTCGGCGTCGGCCGCACCGGCCGCGTGACCCCGTACGCGCAGGTGGAACCGGTGAAGGTGGCGGGCTCCGAGGTGGAGTTCGCCACCCTGCACAACCAGGAGGTCGTCAAGGCCAAGGGCGTCCTCATCGGGGACACCGTCGTCCTGCGCAAGGCGGGCGACGTCATCCCGGAGATCCTCGGCCCGGTGGTGGACCTGCGCGACGGCAGCGAGCGGGAGTTCGTGATGCCGGCCGGCTGCCCCGCGTGCGGGACGGAGCTGCGCCCCATGAAGGAAGGGGACATCGACGTCCGGTGCCCCAACGCCCGCAGCTGCCCCGCCCAGTTGCGCGAGCGGGTCGCCTACCTGGCCGGCCGGCAGTCCCTGGACATCGAGAACTTCGGCATGGTGGCGGCGGCCGCGCTGACCGGCCCGCTGGAGCCGGCCGAGGCGCCGCTGCTGGACGAGGGCGACCTCTTCGGTCTGACCATCGAAGCGCTGCTGCCCATCAAGGCGTACGTCCTGGACCCGGACAGCGGGCTGCCCAAGCGTGACCCCAAGACGGGCGAGGAGAAGATCGTCAGGGTCTTCGCGAACCAGAAGGGCGAGCCGAAGAAGAACGCCCTGGCCATGCTGGAGCACATCGCCGCCGCCAAGGACCGCCCGCTCGCCCGCATCATCAACGGCCTGTCGATCCGCCACGTCGGACCGGTCGCGGCCGAGGCCCTCGCCCGGGAGTTCCGGTCGATCGAGCGCATCGAGCAGGCCACCGAGGAGGAGCTGACGGCCACCGAGGGGGTCGGCGCGATCATCGCCGCCTCGCTCAAGGAATGGTTCGCCGTCGACTGGCACCAGGAGATCCTGCGCAAGTGGCGGGAGGCCGGGGTCCGGATGGAGGAGGAAGGTTCCGCCGAGGAGGAGGGCCCGCGGCCGCTGGAGGGGCTGACCGTCGTCGTCACCGGCACTTTGCAGAGCCACACGCGGGACGGCGCCAAGGAGGCCCTGCAGAGCCGCGGCGCCAAGGTCACCGGATCCGTGTCGAAGAAGACCTCCTTCGTCGTGGTCGGTGACAACCCCGGCTCGAAGTACGACAAGGCCGTGCAGTTGAAGCTCGCCGTCCTCGACGACGCCGGATTCGCCGTGCTGCTGGAGCAGGGGCCGGACGCGGCACGTGAGGCCGCGCTCCCGGTGGACGGCGAGGGCGGGGCGGAGTAGTACCGAGGGAGGGGAATCGCCGAAGGGGAGTAGCGAAGGCGAACGGATGCGTGGCGTGCGGCCGTACGGGCGGGCGCACGCCAGGCGCGGCGAACGGTGGTAAACGGCCGGTACAAGGCTGGTCGCAGGGCGGTGAGCTGTCGGATCATCGGATGGGTGACAGGGGGCCCGGTCCAAACTCACCCGTTCGGCGGATACCGTACTGATGAGGATGGCTGGGTCGCATTCGGGCAACCACTGCCGACCGCTGCCCCTGGGAGCCTCGCGCGTCCTACTGTTGAGGGGTGCGCCTGTCGTGCACGGCTGCAGGATGCGATTTCGGCCGTGGTGGCATGACATCGGGGCCATCGCGTGACATCGGCATCGCCGGCTGTGAGAGGTACGGGCATGAAACCCACCGAAAGCGCCGACCCGTCACCTGAATTCGGCGGGGAAATCCCGTCCATGCGGGCGGGCAGGACGGGCAGGCTCGGTCTCCTGGGTGCCAGGACACCGGAGACCCGACCGATCCCCACCGGTGCGGGCGGGCAGGAGCGCCGCGGCGCGCTGCCGTTCATCGTCGTGGGCCTCGCCGTCACGGTGCTCACCCTGGGCATCGTCTCCGCGCTGAGCGGTCGTCATGCGCTGTTCCCCGGCGGGCCGGTCGGCTGGGCGCTGGCCCTCCTCACCGGCATCATCGTCGGCCACCTCGTCGCCCTCGGCCGCGACCGCTGGTGGGGCGGCACCGGATCGGGCGCCGCCCTCACCCTCGGCGTGCTCATCCTCTACGGATGGGTCCCCGCCGGACTCGTCTCGCTGGCCGTGGTCTCCCTGGTCGGGGCCGCGCGCCGGCACCGCTGGCGGCAGGGGCTGCTGCACGGCTCCGTGGACATCCTCGGCATCGGCGCCGGAGCGCTCGTACTCGCCGCCTTCGGCGAGGTGCCCTCCGTCGAGACCCCCTGGCTCCCCGCCTTCTGGGGGCTGGAGGCGATCCCCGAGATCGTCCTCGTCGCCGTCGCCTATCTGCTCGCCACCCGGTTCCTGCTCTGGGTCGCGCTGGCCCCGCGCGGCGACGGGCTGCCCACCGTCGCCCGTACCGCCCTGCTCCGGCAGGCCTTAGTGGCGGTGGCGCTGCTCGGCATCGCCCCCCTCATCTGCGCCGTCGCCGTCGCCCAGCCGGTCCTGCTGCCGCTGTTCGCCGTACCGCTGATCGCACTGGACTCCACCCTGTGGATCGCCCGGGCCCGCGCCGAGGAACAGCTGCGGGACCCGCTGACCGGACTGCCCAACCGGCAGTGGCTGCTGGAGCGGGCCTGGTCCGCCCTGGACGAGGCCGAACGTTCCGGCACCCGGGCCGCCCTCGTGCTCATCGACCTGGACCGCTTCCGGGCCGTCAACGACACCCTGGGGCACCTGGCGGGCGACCGCCTGCTGCTCCAGATCGCCGAACGGCTGCGCCAGGCACTGCCCGAGGACGCCGAGGCGGCCCGGCTCGGCGGCGACGAGTTCGCCGTCCTGCTCCCCTTCGCCGACTCCACCACCAGCGCCCAGCGCATCGCCCGCCACCTGGTCGCGGAGCTCAGCTCCCCCCTCGACCTGGACGGCCTCACGCTCGTCCTGGAGGCCAGCGCGGGCCTCGCCGTCTTCCCCGACCACGCGCTCGACGCGGAGGGGCTGCTGCGGCGCGCGGACGTCGCGATGTACCAGGCGAAGCGCGACCGCACGGGCGTCGAGGTGTACGAGTCCAAGCGGGACAGCAACACCCCCGACCGCCTGGGCCTCCTCGGCGACCTCCGCAGGGCCCTGGACGCCGGGGAAGTGGAACTCCACTACCAGCCGAAGGTCCGCTTCGACGGCCAGGTCGCCGGGCTCGAAGCCCTGGTGCGCTGGGTGCACCCGGAACGTGGGCGGGTGTCCCCGGACGAGTTCATCGCGATTGCCGAGACCTCCGGGCTGATGCCGCACCTGACCGAGTACGTACTGGAGACCGCCCTCGCCCAGGTGGCACGGTGGCGGGCCCAGGGCCTCAAGGTCCCGGTGGCCGTCAACGTCTCGCCCCGCGACGTCCACACCCCCGGCTTCGCGGGCGCGGTCGCCGCCCGACTGGCCCGCCACGGGGTCCCGGCGAGCGGGCTGCAGCTGGAGATAACGGAACACGTCCTGCTGGAAGACCCCCAGCGGGCGGCCGACACCATGGCCGGGCTCACCGGCCACGGCGTGAAGATGTCCCTGGACGACTTCGGCACCGGCTACTCCTCGCTCGTCCACCTGCGCCGCCTGCCGGTCAGCGAGCTGAAGATCGACCGGTCGTTCGTCGGCCGGCTGGCGGTCGACGCGCAGGACGCGGAGATCGTCCGCTGCACGGTGGACCTGGCGCACTCGCTGGGCCTGCTGGTCGTGGCGGAGGGCGTGGAGGACGACGAGACGTGGGAGCGGCTGCGGGACCTGGGCTGCGACGCCGTCCAGGGCTGGCTGGTCGCCGCCGCCATGCCCCCGCAGGAGGCCACCGCCTGGCTGCTGGCCCGCGGCGAGCGCGGCTGGCGCCGCCCGGCGGACATCACGGCGGAACTCGCCGCCGCGGAGGCCGACGCCGTCTGACTCCCGTCGGGGCTGGATATTTCAGCCCCGCCGGCGTTTGAGGCACGGGGTGCGGGGCGGAGCCCCGGGTTTTGGAGCCGCGCCGGCGATCGAGGCGCGGGTTCGGGCGGCGCCTTGAAGCACCGCGCAGCGGCCCCGCACCTGGCCCCGTACCGGCACAGCCGCAAACCGTTTCGTGGGTCGGGGGCCCGGCCCCATAGGATTGGGTCCGAAACGAAACATCCACCCACCCCCAGAGGATCGCTGCATGCCTGGCATTACGCGCGAGGAGGTCGTCCACCTCGCTCGGCTGGCGCGCCTTGAGCTGTCCAGCAACGAGCTGGATCACTTCGCCGGACAGCTCGGCGACATCATCGGCGCGGTCGCCCGCGTTTCCGAGGTCGCCGACCAAGACGTCCCGCCGACCTCCCACCCGCTGCCGCTGACGAACGTCATGCGCGCGGACGAGGTCCGTCCGTCGCTCACCCCCGAGCAGGCGCTCTCCGGTGCTCCCGCCCAGGAGCAGCAGCGTTTCAAGGTGCCGCAGATCCTGGGGGAGGACTAACCATCATGGTCGACATCATCAAGCTCACGGCCGCGCAGACCGCCGAGAAGATCGCCTCCGGCGAGCTCACGGCCGTCGAGGTGACCGAAGCCCACCTGGCGCGCATCGACGCCACCGACGAGAAGGTCAACGCCTTCCTGCACGTGGACCGCGAGGGCGCGCTCGCCCAGGCCCGCGCCGTCGACGCCAAGCGCGAGGCCGGCGAGAAGCTCGGCCCGCTGGCCGGCGTCCCCCTCGCCCTCAAGGACATCTTCACCACCGTCGGGGTCCCGACGACCGTCGGTTCGAAGATCCTCGAAGGCTGGATCCCGCCCTACGACGCCACCCTGACGCGCAAGCTGAAGGAAGCCGACGTCGTCATCCTCGGCAAGACCAACATGGACGAGTTCGCCATGGGGTCCTCCACCGAGAACAGCGCCTACGGCCCCACCGGCAACCCCTGGGACCTCACCCGGATCCCCGGCGGCTCCGGCGGCGGCTCCGCGGCGGCCCTGGCCGCCTTCCAGGCCCCGCTCGCCATCGGCACGGACACCGGCGGTTCCATCCGCCAGCCCGCCGCCGTCACGGGCACGGTCGGCGTGAAGCCCACGTACGGCGGTGTCTCCCGCTACGGCATGGTGGCCTTCTCCTCCTCCCTCGACCAGGGCGGGCCCTGCGCCCGTACGGTCCTGGACGCGGCCCTCCTGCACGAGGTGATCGCCGGGCACGACCCGCTCGACTCCACCTCCATCGACGCCCCGGTCCCGCCGGTCGTCGAGGCCGCCCGCAACGGCTCCGTCGCCGGTATGCGCGTCGGTGTGGTCAAGCAGTTCGCCGGTGAGGGCTACCAGGCCGGCGTCGTCCAGCGCTTCAACGAGTCGGTGGAGCTCCTCAAGGAGCTCGGCGCCGAGATCGTCGAGCTGGACTGCCCCTCCTTCGACCTCGCGATGGCCGCGTACTACCTGATCGCGCCGTCCGAGTGCTCCTCGAACCTGGCCCGCTTCGACGCCATGCGCTACGGCCTGCGCGTCGGCGACGACGGTACGAAGTCCGCCGAGGACGTCACCGCCCTGACCCGCGAAGCCGGCTTCGGCGACGAGGTCAAGCGCCGCATCATCCTCGGCACGTACGCCCTCAGCTCCGGCTACTACGACGCGTACTACGGCTCCGCCCAGAAGGTCCGCACGCTCATCACGCAGGACTTCGAGAAGTCCTTCGAGAAGGTCGACGTGATCGTCTCCCCGACGACCCCGACCACCGCCTTCCCCATCGGCGAGCGCACCGACGACCCGCTGGCCATGTACCTCGCGGACCTGTGCACCATCCCGACCAACCTGGCCGGCAACTCCGCCATGTCGCTGCCGTGCGGCCTGGCACCGGAGGACGGTCTCCCGGTCGGGCTCCAGATCATCGCCCCGGCGATGAAGGACGACCGGCTCTACAAGGTCGGTGCCGCCGTGGAGGCGGCCTTCGTCGCACGCTGGGGTCACCCGCTGCTTGAGGAGGCACCGTCCCTGTGAGCACCAGTGCACTGACCAAGGCCAAGGGCTTCAAGAAGTCCAAGACCGGCACCTACCTGTCGATCGGCACCACCGCCTTCGGCGCGATCAGCGTGATCAAGCAGGTCAAGAAGGCCCGCAGCGAGCACGACGTGCTGAAGCTGGTCGACGCCGCCGTGTCCGCCGCCGCCATCGTCACCGGCCTCGCGATCCTGTACCGCGAGCTGAAGCGCCTGGGCGACGACGACGTCCTGCTGGGCTGAGAGGGAAAGTTTCACCGTGACCACCTTCACCGAACTGCTCTCGTACGAGGACGCTCTCGCCTCGTTCGACCCCGTCATGGGCCTCGAGGTCCATGTCGAGCTCGGCACCAAGACCAAGATGTTCTGCGGCTGCTCCACCGAGCTGGGCGCCGAGCCCAACTCGCAGACCTGCCCCACCTGCCTCGGTCTGCCCGGCTCCCTGCCGGTCGTCAACGCGATCGGCATCGAGTCGGCCATCAAGATCGGCCTCGCGCTGAACTGCGAGATCGCCGAGTGGTGCCGCTTCGCCCGGAAGAACTACTTCTATCCGGACATGCCGAAGAACTTCCAGACCTCCCAGTACGACGAGCCCATCGCCTTCAACGGCTTCCTGGACGTCCAGCTGGAGGACGGCGAGATCTTCCGCGTGGAGATCGAGCGCGCCCACATGGAGGAGGACACCGGTAAGTCGCTGCACGTCGGCGGCGCCACCGGCCGTATCCACGGCGCGTCCCACTCCCTGCTGGACTACAACCGCGCCGGCATCCCGCTCATCGAGATCGTCACCAAGCCCATCGAGGGCGCGGGCGAGCGGGCCCCCGAGGTCGCCAAGGCGTACGTCGCCGAGCTGCGCGAGGTCATCAAGGCGCTCGGCGTCTCCGAGGCCCGCATGGACAAGGGCCAGATGCGCTGCGACGTGAACCTGTCGCTGCGCCCGACCTCCGAGTCCGAGTTCGGTACCCGCTCGGAGACCAAGAACGTCAACTCCCTGCGTTCCGTCGAGCGCGCGGCCCGCTTCGAGATCCAGCGCCACGCGGCGGTGCTCTCGTCGGGCGGCTCGATCGTGCAGGAGACCCGGCACTTCCACGAGGAGGACGGCTCCACCACGGCCGGCCGCATCAAGGACAACGCCGAGGACTACCGGTACTTCCCGGAGCCCGACCTGGTCCCCGTCGCCCCGGCCCGCGACTGGGTCGAGGAGCTGCGCGCCGGTCTGCCCGAGATGCCGCGCGTGCGCCGCAACCGGCTCCGCGAGGAGTGGGACGTCACCGAGCACGACATGCAGTCGATCCTCAACGCGGGCGCGGTGGACTCCATCGTCGCCACGATCGAGGCCGGTGCCGACTCGGCCGCCGCGCGCAAGTGGTGGATGGGCGAGCTGGCCCGTAACGCCAACGAGCAGGGCGTCGTCGTCGACGAGCTGCCGATCACCCCGGTCCAGGTGGCCCGGGTCGCGGCCCTGGTCGCCGACGGTTCGCTCAACGACAAGCTGGCCCGCAAGGTCCTCGAAGGCGTCCTCGCCGGCGAGGGCACCCCGGACGAGGTCGTCGAGAAGCGCGGCCTGAAGGTCGTCTCGGACGAGGGCGCGCTCGGCGCGGCCGTGGACGAGGCCATCGCCGGCAACGCGGCCATCGCGGACAAGATCCGCGGCGGCAAGATCGCCGCCGTCGGCGCCCTGGTCGGAGCGGTCATGAAGACCACCCGCGGCCAGGCCGACGCGGCACGCGTGAAGGAGCTCATCCTGGAGCGCCTGGGCGTCTCCGAGTAGTCCTCTCCCCGCACGACGGCCCCGCACCGGACTTCCCGGTGCGGGGCCGTCGTCGTTCAGACTGGGCGCGGGGTGATCGCGCGACCGGCGCGCGGTCGGTGGTGGACTCGGGGGGTGCGCCGGTGGAGATCGGTGCGATGGTCATCGCGGTGGCGGGCGTCGCGGGTACGTTGGGCGGCGCGCTGCTCACCCAGCGGGGTGCGGAGCGCGCGAAGCGCCGTGAGATCGAGCTCGTGCGCGCGCATGACGAGAAGCGCGAGAACCAGGCGTTGCGGCGCACCTGTTACGCGGATCTCAACCGGGACGCCCGCCAGTTCACCACCGCGCTCAACCGGCATCTGCACACCCTGCGGGAGCGCGCGGTCGAGGACGCCGACCGGGCCGCGCTCGACGCGGCGAAGGACGCCTTCCGCGACCGCTACTCCGAGGCGCAGATGGTGGCCCCCGATCAGGTCCTGGCGCCCGCGACCTCGGTCCACCACGCCCTGACCGCGGTCTACGGGCAGGTGAAGCGCCTGGAGCGGGGCATGCCGGACCCGGGGGAGTCGATGGAGTCGGCGGCGGAGGCGCAGTACGGGATCTGGGAACCGCTCCGGGAGATGCGGGCGGCCATGCGCGCCGACCTCGGCGTGGGCTGACGCGGGTGGCCGGGGCCCTCCCGGCGCGGCCCGTTCGGCCGGGCGCTCGGGTCGCGGAACTGCCCCACGGGCAAGTTCCGTTCGCCGGGCGCCCTGTCGGAGCCCGCCGCCGTCAGCGCTTGAGGACGGGGGCGGCGATGACGGCGTTGCCGGTGTCCCGGCAGCCCTCCTCCACCTTCAGGCGCAGGCGCAGGGCCCCCTTGATGTCCAGGGACTTGGTGACCGGCTTGCCCAGGTGGACCGCCTCGGAGAAGAGCGCGGGCTTGTCGTCCACGGAGATGGTCACCCGGGCCTGCTCCATGGTCGAGCCGTCGTCGACGCCCACGGTGAACTCCAGCGTGGACCAGGCGCGGTTCACGTCGTACTCGACCGTCGCACCGTAGTAGCAACTGCCGAGGAGGGCGGCTCCGTACTCCTTCGTGTTCAGCTTGGCGGAGCCCACTTCGAAGTGCTGGACCTCTCCGACCGACGACAGCACGGTCAGATCGGCCACGTTGCTGTCCTTCACCGAGCCCGGATCCCCCGGGCTCGAGGAGGAGTCCGGGGAGGCGGATCCCTTGGGGGAGGCCTCGGAGGGCGTGGGTGCGGCGGACTCGGTCGCCCGCGCCGAGGCCGACGCCTGCGGCGCGCTCGTCCCGCCGGGCTTGTCGCCCCCGGCGGCGTTCTCCTTGTCCTTGTCGCCCAGGAGCTGTACGCCGACCACCGCGAGGGAGGCCAGCACCAGCACCGCGGCCACCGAGCCGAGGATCAGCCCGGTCCGCCGCTTCTTCTTCGGGACCACGGGCTCCGGGGCGGGGGCCGGACTCAGGTTGTACGTCGGCCCGTACCCGGCGGGCACCGACCCCGGATCCGGCTGCGGCTGCGGGGCGGGGGTGGGCGTGTGCGTGGGGACCGGGGCGGGCTCCGGGACGGTGGCCGGTTCCGACTGCGCGGGCTGCGCCGGCCGCTGTACGGGCGGTACGGGCTGCTGTACGGGCTGCGCCGCCGGGGCGTACGCGGGCGGCGCCGCCGGTGCCGTGGGCGGCGGGGTGACGGGCTGCGGCGGGACCACCGGTGGTGGCGGCGCGCTCGGCCTGGGCGGGGTCTCCTCCACGGCCCGCTGCGAGGTGGCGGTGGTCGTGGACACCACCGCGTGGCGGATGTCCTTCATCCAGCCGGCCAGGTTCACCGGCCGCTTCCCCGGGTCCGCCGAGTAGATCGCGGCGATCCGCGCCCGCTGATCGGCGTCCAGCACGGCGATCTGCGGCAGCGCGGACAGCGCCTGCGACAGCTGCTCCGGCGTGGCCGGCGGGGACTCCCCGCTCAGCAGGAAGTACGCGATCGCCCCGAAGGCGTACCGGTCCGTACCCGGGGTCCGCTTGCCGTCGAAGACCTCGGGCGCCGCGTAGCCCGGGGTGAACCAGACCTCGGCGGTCTGGTGGTCGGCGGTCAGCTTGCTGAGGCCGAAGTCCACCAGGGTGGCCTGCCCGTGCGCGTCGACCATCACGTTGCCGGGGGAGAGGTCACCGTGGACGACCTGGCGCCCGGAGGGGGTGGCCTTCCCCGAGTGCAGCCAGTCCAGGACGTCGGCCAGCTGCTCCAGCGTGCGCATCACCTCGCGCCGCTCGGCGGCGGAGGCCAGCGTCCGCTCGGCCCGCCAGTCCCGCAGGTCCAGCCCGTCGACGTGGTTCATGACGAGGACGAGCGCCCGCCCCGTCAGGGTCGAGGACTCCCCGGGCCGGTGGATCGGCGGCCCCTCGAAGTGCTCGCGCACGCCCACGACGCCGGGCCGGTGGACGAACCGCAGCAGCTCGGCCTGCTCGTTCCACTTCTGGCTGATCCGGTCGAAGATGTCCGGCGTGATGGTCGTCTTGGAGTCGAGCACTTTGACGACCACGGGTTCGGATCCGCCGGCGAGTTCGATCTCGGCGAGATAGAGCACGGCCTCTCCGCCGCGTCCGATCGAGCGGAGCAGGCGGTACCGGTCCGCCGCCGCGTCCGGACCGATGTGCAGGTTCTGACTGGTCAATGTCCCCCACCTCAAGGTGCTTTGAGAGGCCATCAGCTTCCAGTGGGGAGGGGCGCGCGGTCAACGGGAATCGGAAATCCCCGTCGGGGTTCACCCTTTTCATCGGCGGGCCGTCGACGGCCCGCAGCGGACCGGCGGCGAGCGGCGGCGACCGTGGCCGACGTGGGGGCCCGGACCCGCCGCCGGGCGCCCGGCTCCCGGAACCGCCGCATGGGCGGCTTCCGTTCGCCGAGCGCCCGGTGGTAAGGGCGGCTGCGGTCAGCCGGTCGCCCGGGCGGCCCCCGAAGCGGTGAAGAAGGCCAGCCGGGCCGGCTTGGCCGGGAGGTAGACCTCGGGCAGGTCGATCTCCGGGAGCACGACCTCCGGTCCGAGTACGAAGCCGGTGCGCTCCATGAGGGAGATGGCCTTGGTGTTGCGGGCGTCCGGTTCGACGACCACGCGCCGCGCGGCCTCGTCGCAGAACACGAACCCGATGAAGGCGGTCATCAGGGAGCCGGTGAAGCCGTGCTCGGCCGGGCCCGTGGTCGGGCCGATCAGCAGGTGCACGCCGACGTCCCCGGGCCGGACCTCGTAGCACTCACTGACCCGGTCCTCGGCGCAGTCGTACGTCTGGAACAGGGCGACCTGCTCGCCGTCGCGGCTCACCATGAAGGCGTGGTGGGTGGTGCGGCGGTCGACGTCCTCGTAGATCTCCTGGACCAGTTCGCGGCTGGCCTCGCCCATGCCCCAGAACCGGGCCCGCTCCTGCGTGACCCAGCTGTGGATCAGCGCGGAATCGGCCGCCGGGTCGACGGGGGTGATGGTGACGGTGCCGAAGCCCTCGACGACCTGGGTGTGTACGGGCTGCCGCACGGAGAGGGCGGAGGTCATATCGATTCCTTGCTGAGCCGGGTCCAGTCGGTGACGACGGGGACGAGTTCGCACTGTGCCCACAGGGGCAGCTGGTCGCGGTGGTGGGGTGAGCCGGTGACGCCGTCCGCGCCCATCGGGACCGCCCACAGGCTGTCCTCGCGGTGGGCGAGGTCCCAGACGTAACGGGCCGCCGACGCACGGGCGGTGAGGTCGGTGAAACCGGGGACGGTGGAGGTGGCGTTCACGCAGTCGTGGTCGCCGCCGAGGCCGGGCCACTCGGTCGCCTCCAGGTCGGGCACGGCCTGCCAGGGGGTGAGGCGGTGGACGTGCGACCAGGGGGTGTCGGGGGTGTCGGCCGCGGCCGTCTCCTCCAGGGCGGCTCGGACGTGCGCCGCCCGGTCGAGGCCGGGGACGAGGGCGGTGGTGAGCAGGCCTTCGAGGGCGTAGCCGATCTTCGGCAGCAGGTACAGCCAGGGGTGGAAGACGGCCGGGCCGGGGGGAGCCCCCCACAGGCCCTCGAAGACGGGGTCGGCGGCGAAGCGGCGTACGGTCGCGCTGCGGAAGGCCGAGAAGACGGTGGCGTCGGTGCTGTCGGCCGCCATGTGCCGGTCCCAGGCCAGCAGTCGGGTCCGCAGGGCCTCGGCCGCCGGGGTCAGGTCCTCGAAGTCGGGCAGCAGCGCGAGCAGGGGAGCGGCCGAGGCCAGGTGCGTGTCCCGGTGTACGTCGGCCATCGCCTTCGGGGACCAGTCCGCGGAGCCGCTGAGCAGCTCGCGGATGCGGTTGGCGCGGTGCGGGGGCGCGAACTCCACGCCGAGCGGGGAGGCGATACCGCGCGCGTTCGCCATCACGGCGAAGCCCTGCACCGGCTCGGCGGGGGTCGGGGCCCAGCCTCGCCAGGCGTGCTGCGGGTCCCAGGCGGGAACGGGCCGCAGCCGGTTGGTGCGGTGGCGCAGCGGCACGGTGCCCGCGACGCGGTGCAGCAGGCCGCCCTCGGAGTCGGCGGCGTGGACGACGTTGACCGGCTCGGCCCAGCCGTCGAAGGCCCGGTCGATGTCGGCGACGGTGCGGGCGCGCAGCAGGGCGGGGAGGGCGGCGAAACCGAGGTCCAGGCGGACGCGCGGCGGGTAGCGCAGGGAGAGGGTCTGAGGGCTGCCGTCGGCGTGGCCCTCGGCGTCGGCGTGCGCGTCGGCGCCGAGGTCGCCGTCCGCGTGGACGATCACCGGGCCGCGCGGGGTCTCCAGGACCTCCACCTCGACGTCGTCGCCGTCGGCCACGGTGATGGTCTCGGTGTGGCGGGAGACGGGCTCCCAGACGCCGTCCGCGCCGAGGGCCCGTACGGTGCCGTCGTCCTCGCGGCGCAACTGCTCGACGTACAGGTCCTGGTAGTCGGACATCGCGTTGGTGATGGCCCAGGCGGCGGTGCCGGTGTGCCCGAAGTGGCCGAAGCCGGGGACGCCGGGGACGGCGAGGCCCAGGACGTCGTAGTCCGGGCAGGAGAGACGTATCTGCTGGTAGACGCCCGGGTCCTCGATGAAGCGGTGCGGGTCGCCCGCGATGATCGCCGAGCCGGTGGTGGTGCGGTCGCCCGGCACCAGCCAGCCGTTGCTGCCGGCCGTGCCGGGGCCGTCGGTGGCGAAGAGGGTGACCGCCTCGTCGCCGAGGGCGCGGGCCACGCGCTCGCGCCACAGCTTGGTGGCGAAGCCGGCGAACAGGATGTGCGTGGCGATCCAGATGGCCAGCGGTACCCACGGCTCCCACGGGGTGGGGGTCAGACCCGTGCGCGCGAAGCGTTCGTCACGGGCGGCGCCGGCGGCGAGCCCGTCGTTGACGCCGTCCACGTACGCGCGCACCCAGGCGGCGGTGCCGGGGTCGTCGGCTTCCATGGCCGCGTAGCAGCGGCGGGCCGTGTCGGCCAGCCGGGACTGGCGGGCGAAGCGGTCCCAGGTGACGGCGTCCGCGCCGAGGAAGGAGGCGCTGGAGCCCTCGGAACGGTGCCGCTCGACCTCCAACTGCCAGGCGCGGTCGAAGGCGGTGACGCGGCCCTGGGCGTGGACGAGCCGGAGTTCGTCGGATGCGCGGAGGTGGGGGATGCCCCACCGGTCGCGATACACCCCGTAGGATTCCGAGGTCTCCGCAGAGGGCTCGCCCCGGTTCGCTCCGTGCGACCGGGCGTCGCCGTTCTCGCTGCTGGCACTGCTCACGCTGCTCACACTCTTCCCCGACGTGCGTTTAGGTTAGGCTGACCTAACTATAGGGGCGCTAGGGGAGGGGTCGGACATGGCGGTCGGCAAGGGCTGGGAGGGCGTGGTCCTCAAGCTCATGCGGGGCAAGGACTTCACGTTCACGGTCACGGGAGCGGAAGACCTGACGGAGAACTACCGCCGCGTGAGCTTCACGGACGGCGGGCTGCTCGCGGCCGCCGGTGCGTCGCTGCACCCGACGATGTGGGTGCGCGTCTGGTTCCAGGGCGCGGGCAAGCCGCACCAGCGGGCCTACACGCTCGTGGACCCCGATCCGCAAGCGGGCACCTTCAGCTTCGAGTTCGCCCTGCACGACGGGGTCGCCAGCGCCTGGGCGCGCGACGCCAAGCCGGGCGACACGGTCGAGGCCACCGTCCAGGGCACCGGATTCACCGCCCCGACGCCGGCCCCGGAGCGCCTGCTCGTCATCGGCGACCCGGCGTCCCTGCCGGCGATCAACTCGCTGCTGGACACGTACCCGCAGACCCCGGCGACGATCTGGTTCGAGACGCAGCACGACTCGGACGAGCGGCTGCCGATGCGGGTGGAGCAGGGCCGGCACGACATCCGCCGGGTGCGGCGGGACGGCACGGCCCTGGCCGACCGGGTGCGCGCCGAACTGCCCGCGCTGGCCGGGGACCCGGAGGCGGCGTACGTCTGGCTGGCGTGCGACACGGTGACGACGCGCGCCCTGACAGCGTTCCTGCGCAAGGAACTCGCGCTGCCCAAGCACCGGGTGAACGCGCTGGGCTACTGGCGGCCGGAGGCCTGAGCGGCCCGCGGCCGGCACGCCGCCTCAGGCCCGCCCGGCCCGTCCGGCACCCGCAGGTGCGGACGGGACGGGGGCCGCAGGTGCGGACGGGGCGGGGGCCGCAGGTGCGGTCGGCGCCCGGCTACTGGGCGGACACCTTGCAGGCGCTGACCGCGGTCCCGTTGGTCACGCCGCCCTTGGTCAGCCCGGTCACGCACTGCTCGTGCTCACCGGAGTACCCGGCGGAACACGCCGCTCGGACCGATTCCGGGGCCTCGCCGCCCTGCAGTTCCCGCTCGACCTGGTTGATGCAGGCCGAGACGTCCGCGTGGGCGGCGGGGGCCGCGAAGGCCGCGCCACCGAGTACGAGGGTCAGGCCGCTGAGGACACCTGCGATACGGGTCGACGTGCGCATGGGACGCACCTGCTCTCCGGGATCGTCGCGCGGCCCGGTACGGGGAGGTGCCGGATCCGCCTGGGACAGCGCCGAGCGCACGCGGCCGGGTTCCGGCCACCGGAGCCCGGGTCCCCGGACCGGACCGGCTCGACAGGGATTCCCCTCCTCCGTCCGACGCTAGAGCAGCCCCCTGCCGCACGCACCCGCTGGGATGGTTCTCGCTGTTCAGCGACTTGTCAGGGAGTGTCTTGTCGGTCAGGGCGGATCGGAGAGCCACCGCGAGCCCGCCCTGACCGACAAGACACCCCCTAGGCGCCGGTCGTGCCGTCGATCCCCTCACGGAGGAAGTCGGCGTGGCCGTTGTGGCGGGCGTACTCGTGGATGAGGTGCAGCATCACCAGACGCAGCGAGGCCTCCTCCTCCCAGCTCGGCACGTACGCCGTCACGTCCAGGGACTCGGCGGCGGCCTCGATCCGGCGGGCGTGCGCGACCTCGTCCTCCCAGGCGGTGAACGCCTCCTCGCGGCTGGAGCCGCAGGCGTCGTAGGCGGCCTGGAAATCGTGCGTGTCCGACCACCGGTGCGGCAGGTCCTGGCCGTCGAGGACCCGGCGGAACCAGTGCCGCTCGACCTCGGCCATGTGCCGGACCAGCCCCAGCAGGGACAGCGTGGACGGGGGCATCGAGGCGCGGCGCAGCTGCTCGTCGGTGAGGCCCTCGCACTTCCAGGCGAGGGTGGCCCGGTGGTAGTCGAGGAAGGTCCGGAGGGTCTCGCGTTCGTCCCCGGTCAGGGGCGGGCTGATGCGTTCCATGGGAGTGATCTTGCCGGTTGCCGCCGGGCCGGCATAGAGCCGGACCGGCCCCGCTCTACGAGGCGGCGGCGGTCCACATGTACGGCACCGTCACGCCCAGAACCCCGAAGCCCAGCCGCTCCAGGATCGGGCGGCTGTCGTCCGACGCGTCCACCTGCAGGTAGGCGATACCCAGCTCCGCCGCCAGGCGGGCACGGTGGGCCACCAGCAGGCGGTAGATGCCCCGGCCGCGCCACTCGGGGATCGTGCCGCCGCCCCAGAGGCCCGCGAAGGCCAGGCCCGGCCGCATCTCCATCCGGGCCGCGCTCACCGGGGTGTCGCCCGCCATCGCGAGCACCGCGGCGATCGTGTCCGGCTCCTCGCGCAGCTTGCCGAGCAGCTGCTCCCGGAGCCGTGGCCGCTCCCTCCCGAAGGCGCCCGCGTGGACCCGCATCATCAGGTCGACGCCGGCCTCGTCCGTCACCACCCGCAGCGTGATGCCCTCCGGCGGCTCCACCGGCAGCTTCGCGAGCTCGGACACCAGACCCACCATCAAGGTCTCGGGCGGCTCCGGCACGAAGCCCGCCGCCCGCAGCCGGTCCCCGAGGTCCGCGGGCCGGTCGTAGTCGTACAGCTTCCACTCGAACTCCGGACAGCCGCGTCCCGCGAAGAACGCCACCTGCGCCGCGATCTCCGCGTCCGCCGTCCCCTCGTCGAGGTCCGACCAGAGCACCCCGTTCCACCCGAGCGCGGGCGCGACGTGCCGTACGACGCCGCCCGCCCGCTCCACGTGCCCCTGCGGGGCGTCCGCCTGCGCGCCTTCGCGCACCTCGGCGTCGAAGTGGGCGCGTACCTTCATCAGTTCATCAAGATCGATCGTCATAGCCCCAGCTCACCAGTGTCGGGCGGGTGCCACAACTGCATTAGCCTCACCCCCGTGAACCACGACTCCACCATCTACACCGGTAAGGCCACCCCCGACGCGGCCGCCGACCGCGGCTGGCTCCTCGGCCACTTCAAGGACCCCTCCGATCCCCGCCACAGCGAGGACGTGGAGATCAAATGGGGTGTCCACCCCAAGGGCGACGAGCGGGAGCGGTGGGCGACCGCCGAGAAGCGCACCGCGCTGCTGGTGCTGATCAGCGGACGCTTCCGGCTGGAGTTCCCGGGGCGCACCGTCGTCCTCGCCGAGCAGGGGGACTACGTGCTCTGGGGACGCGGAGTCGACCACTCCTGGTACGCGGAGGAGGACGCCGTCGTCCTCACCGTCCGGTGGCCCTCGATCCCGGGCTACCGGGTGGACGAACCCGAAGCGCAGCTGGCGGCAGGGTCCTCGGGCCGCCCCGCGCTGTGACGATGCACACGAAACGGGCCAACGATCACGAAACGCTGAGAACGTTGCCGATGTAGACCATCTGCGCCGAGCCTTCCCGGGGTGATCCCCAGGGTTCCTCGGCCTGGCCTTCACGCGTTCATGCGTCTTTGCGGCGGGCTGACTCCCGGTGAAGATCCGAACCACCAGGGAGCACGTCCGTTGGCTGTAATCGCACGCTGGTGCATGCGCCACCGCCTCTTCGCCGTGCTCATCTGGCTGCTCGCACTCGGTGGAACCGCGGCCGCCGCGGTGTCCGCCGGGTCGGCGTTCTCCAACGACTACGAGGTCCCCGGCACCGAGTCCGGCAAGGCGAACGCCCTCCTGCGCGAGGGATTCCACGGCCAGGGCGGCGACACCGACACCATTGTGTGGCGGGCCCCGAACGGGCAGAGCGTGCGCACCCCGGACATCGAGCAGCGCATGACCCGGGCCCTGGAGACCGTCGCCGGGCTCCCCGGCGTCGGATCGGTCGCCGGACCCTACGGCCCCGCCCCCGAGAACGCCGCGCGGATCAGCCCCGACGGGCGCACCGCCTACGCGGTGGTGACCTTCGACCAGCAGGCCGACTCCGTACCCAAGGGCCAGGCCGGAGCGGTCGTCGACGCGGCGAAGAACCCCACCACCGAGGCCGGCGGTCTCCAGGTCGAACTGGGCGGCCGCGCCATCCAGCTCACCGAGGCCCCCACCGCGCACCTCGCCGAGGTCATCGGCGTCGCCGTCGCGGCCCTGGTCCTCTTCCTCGCCTTCGGCTCGCTCGCCGCGAGCCTGCTGCCCATCGCGACCGCCCTGGTCAGCGTGGGCACCGCCTATTTCGGCATCACCCTGCTCGGCCACGCGATGCCGGTCGCCGACTTCGCCCCGATGCTCGGCACCCTCATCGGCCTCGGCGTGGGCATCGACTACGCGCTGTTCATCGTCACCCGGCACCGCACGGGCCTGGCACGGGGCAACACCGTGCAGGAGGCGGCCGAGAACGCCGTCGCCACCACCGGCCGGGCCGTCGTCTTCGCCGGTGCCACCGTCTGCATCGCCCTGCTCGGCATGCTGGTGCTGCGGCTGAACTTCCTGAACGGCGTCGCGATCGCGGCCTCCGTCACGGTGGTGCTGACGGTCGCCGCCTCGGTCACCCTGCTGCCCGCCCTCCTCTCGTGCATAGGCATGCGGGCCCTCTCGCGCCGCGAGCGCCGCAGGCTCGCCGCCGAGGGCCCGCGTCCCGAGCAGACATCCGGCTTCGCCGCCCGCTGGTCCGCCTTCGTCGAACGCCACCCCAAGCTGCTGGGAGTCGTCGCCACCGCGGTCATGGTGGTGCTGGCCCTGCCCACGCTCTCCCTCCACCTGGGCACCTCCGACCAGGGCAACAACCCGGCCACCTCCACCACCCGGCAGGCCTACGACCTGCTGGCGGAGGGCTTCGGCCCCGGTACCAACGGCCCCCTCACCGTCGTCGCCCGGCTGGACGGCGCCGGCGACCGGCTCGCCGTGGACCAGCTCGCGCAGGCGCTCCGCACGACCGAGGGCGTCGCCGCCACCGGCCCCGCCGTCCTCAACCGCAGCGGCGACACGGCCGTCCTGACGGTCGTGCCGGACTTCGCCCCGCAGTCCCGGGCCACGAGCGACCTCGTCGACAGACTCCGCCAGGACGTCATACCGGCCGCCGGTCACGGCAACTCCATGCAGGTGCACGTCGGCGGTGTGACGGCCGCCTACGACGACTTCGCCGAGGTCATCATCGGGAAGCTGCCGCTCTTCGTCGGCGTGGTCATCGCCCTCGGCTGCGTGCTCCTGCTGCTGGCCTTCCGGTCCATCGGCATCCCGCTCAAGGCGGCGGCCATGAACGTCGCCGCCGTCGCCTCCTCCTTCGGCGTCGTGGTCGCCGTCTTCCAATGGGGCTGGGGCAGCGAGCCGCTGGGCCTGGGCAGCGCCGGCCCGATCGAACCCTTCCTGCCCGTGATCATGGTGTCCGTCCTCTTCGGACTGTCGATGGACTACCAGGTCTTCCTCGTCAGCCGGATGTACGAGGAGTGGCTGGAGACCGGCGACAACCGGCGGGCCGTGCGCGTGGGCCTCGCCGAGACCAGCCGGGTCATCAACTCGGCCGCCGTCATCATGATCTCCGTCTTCCTGGCCTTCGTACTCAGCGGCGACCGGATCATCGCGATGTTCGGCATCGCGCTCGCCGCTGCCGTCGCCCTCGACGCCTTCGTGCTGCGCACCCTCCTCGTCCCGGCCCTGATGCACATGCTCGGCGGGGCCAACTGGTGGCTGCCCGCCTGGCTCGACCGACGGCTGCCCAAGATCAGCATCGAGCCCCCCGAACGCCACCCGCATGCGAGACTTCCGAAGCAGCGGCCCGCCGCGGACCTTGCCACGAGCCAGGACAGCGTCGAGCCCGCCACCAGTTCCCGGTGATCCGGCCACCCGCCGCCCGAGACCCAAGGAAGACGGAGCATGTTCTCGACAGCCCTTGCCGAAGACGCCCAGCTGTTCCCGCTGGAGGCCCGGCACGCGGAGGAGTTCTTCGCGCACATGGAGCGCGGACGCGCATTCATCGGTCGCTACATCCGCTTCCCGGACCGGGCCGCCGACCTCGACTCCGCCCGGGCCCTGCTCGCCGAGTACGCGGTGAAGGCGGGCCAGGACGGCCCCCGGTTCTTCGGCATCCGGCTCGACGGCACTCTGGTGGGCGGGGTCCTCTTCCGGGTGTTCGAGGCCGACCGGGGGAACTGCGAGATCGGCTGCTGGCTGGAGCCCGACGCGGCCGGCAGAGGCCTGGTCACGAAGGCCTGCCGGGTCCTGATCGACTACGCCTTCGGTGAGCGCGGCATGCACCGCGTCGAGTGGCACGCCGCAGCCGGCAACACGAAGAGCCTCGCCGCGGCCGCGCGCCTCGGTATGACCCGCGACGGCGTCATGCGGGAGAACAACCTCCACCGCGGAGTCCGCCAGGACACCGAGATCTGGTCGATCCTCTCCCACGAGTGGGCCGCGAACCGCTCCGCCTGAGCCCGGTCCGGGCCCTGTCCCGGGTCGCCCCGCCACGGGCCCCGCCGACCGCGGGGCCCACCACGGCCGGAACCTGCGGATTCTCAGAAAAATCTCAGACAGGGCGCCTACGGTGCCCCGCATGGACACCACGAAGACCCCCGCCCCGAACGCCGCCGAGGCGGACACCACCCCGGTCGCCCTCGACAAGGCCGAGACCACCCAGCCGGCCGAGGCCGCAGCCGACTCTGCGGTCACCGACGAGGTCACCGACGCGGACCTGGACGACGAGGCGCTCGCCGAGGACGAGGCCGAGGACCGGGAGCCGAGCCACGTTGGATCCGCGGCCTTCGCGATCGTCTCCGCGGGTCTCGGTGTCGTCGCCCTCAGCGGCAGCTGGGTCGCGGGCATCGTGTCCGAGCGTGCGAGCATCGCCGCCCGGCTGGAGCTGACCCAGGCCGCCGACGCCAACGCGCAGATCGCCGCCCAGTTCGTCGACCCGTGGCACACCACCGCGATGGTGAACGGCATCTTCTCCGCCCTCGCCCTGATCGTCGCCACCTTCGTGCTGGCCCTCCCGGCCTTCAGCAGCCCCGAGCGCACCCTCCCCACCTGGGTGCGGTCCGTCTCCTGGGCGGGCATCGGACTGGGCGCCCTCGGCGTCCTGCTCTTCGTCCTCATGTACTTCGACCTCCTCCTGGCCATTCCCAAGGCCGCCGGGGCCGGCGCCTAGACACCCCCCTAGGGCGGTGCCTTAGGTCCGCACGGACCGACCCGGAGCTCCCCGGCCCCGGACTAAGGCCCCCTGTCCCCGGCAGATGCGGCATGCGACCGATGTGCCGGTACCCCCTGGGACGCGAATCTTGGATCACACCGAACGAGGTGCCCGAGCAACGCGACCAGGGAGCAGAGATGTTCGAGTACGAGATCGCCACCGCCGTCCGCAACGCCGACCTCATGCGTGAGGCGGCCGAGTACCGCGCGGCCCGGACGGCGGGGAAGGCGCACCGCGCCTCCTCGCCGGACCAGGAACACGGGAGGCGGGTGAGAACGTTCCGGAGCCGATTCACCCGCTCCGCCCGCTCCGCCCGCTCGGCGTGCTCCGCGCCGCGCACCGCGTGAACTGACACGTGATGAGAAGCGCACCGTCGGCGAGTGCCGCCGGGCAGGGCCTCTGTGCGATGCTCGGCGGCGTGGAGACCAGATCTGTCAGCCCGGTGTTCGTCGGCCGAGCCGATGAACTGGCCGTACTCACCGACGCACTGACCCGGGCCGCCGGGCAGGAACCGCAGGCGATGCTCATCGGGGGAGAGGCCGGAGTCGGCAAGACCCGCCTCACCGAGGAGTTCCTCTGCGAGGCGGACCGCCGCGGCGCCGTCGTCGCCGTCGGAGGCTGTGTGGAGATCGGGGCGGAGGGCCTTCCCTTCGCCCCGTTCTCGACGGCCCTGCGCACCCTGCACCGGCTGCTGCCCGAGGAGTTGGCCGCCGCCGCAGCCGGCCAGGAGGACGAACTCGCACGCATCCTCCCGGAACTCGGCGACACCCCGCGCGGCCCCCACGACGAGGAGAGCACCGCCCGGCTCTTCGAACTGACGGCCCGCATGCTGGAGCGCCTCGCCGCCGACCGCACCGTCGTCCTCGTCCTGGAGGACCTGCACTGGGCGGACACCTCCACCCGGCACCTGCTCTCCTATCTCTTCCGCACCCTTGGCAGCGGCCGGCTCGTCGTCGTCGCCACCTACCGCGCGGACGACGTGCACCGGCGTCACCCGCTGCGCCCCCTCCTCGCCGAACTCGACCGGCTCCGCACCGTCCGGCGCATCGAACTGTCCCGATTCAACCGGGCCGAGGTACGCCGCCAGCTCACCGGGATCCTCGCCGCGCAGCCGGACGAGGACTTCGTGGACTCCGTATTCGACCGGTCGGACGGCAACGCCTTCTTCGTCGAGGAACTCGTCGCCTCCAAGGAGAGCGGCTGCCGCACCGGACTCACCGAATCCCTGCGCGACCTGCTCCTCGTCCGCGTCGAGGTGCTCCCCGACGAGACCCAACGGCTGGTGCGCATCGTCGCCGAGGGCGGCTCCACCGTGGAGTACCCGCTGCTGCGCGCCGTCGCCGGGCTCACCGAGGACGAGCTGATCGAGGCACTGCGGGCCGCCGTCGGGGCCAACATCCTGCTCGCCACCGCCGACGGAGACGGCTACCGCTTCCGGCACTCCCTGGTCCGCGAGGCCGTCAGCGACGACCTGCTGCCCGGGGAGCGGGCCCGCGTCAACCGCCGCTACGCCGAGGCCATGGAGGCCGACGGGTCGCTGGTCCGGGCCGAGGAGCGGGTCATCCGGCTGGCCAGCTTCTGGTACCACGCGAACGATCCCGCCAAAGCGCTGCCCGCCGTACTGGCCGCCTCCGTGGCGGCCCGCCGCCGGCACGCCTACTCGGAGCAACTGCGCCTGCTGGAGCGGGCCATGGACCTGTGGGACAGCGCCCCGCAGAGCGTCCGCGAGGCGCTCCGCCCGGCGGACTACACCGAGGTGTACCCTCCGTGCGGCTGCGACCCGGCCACCACCGCCCTCCGGCGGATCGACCTGCTGGCCGAAGCCACCGTGGCGGCACGCTACGGCGGCGAACGCGACCGCGCCCTGAAGATCACGAAGATGGCGCTGCGCCTGCTGGAGGACGACCACGACCCGCTGCGGGCCGCCTGGTTCTGGACCGAACGCTCCCGACTGATCGCCGGACTCGGGCGCGGCGACGGCTGGGAGGAGATAGCCAAGGCCCAGGACCTCGTCCGGGGGCTGCCCCCGTCCCAGGTGCACGCCGAGGTACTGGTCCGGGCCGCGAGCTGGGGCATGCTCCACAATCCGGGCCCCGACAACCTTGCCGCCGCCGAACGCGCGGTCGAGTACGCGCGCATGGTCGGCGCCGAGGAGACCGAACTCAACGCCCGGATCACGGTCGGCGCTCTGCGCGCCGACTCCGGCGACGGAGAGGGCGGCCTCGCGGAGATGCACGCGGTCGTGGAACGGACCACGCAGCTCGGACTCACGATGCTGGCAGGGCGTGCGCATATCAATCTCACCTCTCAGCTGGAAAGTCTGGGACGGTCCCACGAAGCCGTGGAACTCGCCGAACAAGGGGCCGAACTGGTCCGGAGATCCCGGCTCCTGGACAGCGAGGCCTGGGTCTGCGGGAACATGGCCGAGAGCCTCTACAGCCTCGGCCGCTGGGACGAGGCCGCCGAGGCGGCCCGGCGTACCCTGCTGGTGGGTCAGAGCGCCGCCCCGCGCGGCTGCGCCTCGGCGCGCCTCGCCTACCTGGCCCTGGCCCGAGGAGAGTGGGCCGAGGCGAACCACCAGCTCGCCGCGGCCCACACCCACTACGGCACCCACGAGACCCAGCCCCAGCACCGGATCCCGCTCCGCCGCCTCGCGATCGGCGTGGCCGCGGCGGAGGGCCGGATCGCCGACGTCCGCGCCGAGACCTCCGCTGCCGCCGCCTACGGATTCCCGCTCGGGCAGCACCGCTACGCCTGGCCGCTGCTGCTCGCCGCCGCCACCGCGGAGGCGCACGCCCGGGGGCTCCCGGCCGCCGAGGCCGGCCGGGACGCGGCCCTGGCCGTGGTGCGCACCGCCGCCCGCTCCCTCGCCACCCCGGTCCCGGTGTGGGCCGCCCACGCCGAGTACGTCCGGGCCGAGCTGCTCCGGGCCGAGGCCCGGGACACCCTCGCCGACTGGACCGCCGTCGAGACGGCCGTCCGCCCGCTGGAACGCCCGTACCTGCTGGCCAAGGCCTGCCACCGGCTCGCCGAGGCCCTGCTGGCCGCCGGTGACCGGGAGCCCGCGGCCGTCCTGCTCCGCGAGGCCTACGCCACCGCCGAGCGGATCGGCTCACGCACGCTGCGCGAGGACCTGGCCCTGCTGGCCCAGCGCGCCCGCCTCCCGCTGACCGACGCCGACAGCGCCGTCGCCCCGCCGGCCCCCGAGACCGACCCGGTCGAGGCGCTCGGGCTGACCAGCCGCGAGCGGGACGTACTGCGCCTGGTGGCGGCCGGCAGCACCAACCGGAAGATCGCCGAGGAGCTCTTCATCTCCCCGAAGACGGCGAGCGTGCACGTCTCGAACATCCTCGCGAAGCTCGGCGTCGCCGGCCGCGGCGAGGCGGCCGCCCTCGCCCACCGGCTGCGCCTCTTCGCCGCACCCGCCCCGGTCAGTCCCCGTCCGGAGGCTGTTCGTCCAGGCGTATGAGCACCTTGCCGGAGTCGAGGTCTATCGGACCCCGTCCCGGATCGTTGTCATTGACGTCGGTCCGGGACAGCTCCAGCCGCTTCTTCTCCTCGTCCGTGTGCTTGCGTCCGGGGTTGAACAGCTCCTCGATCATGTTGAACACCGTGCCCACCGCACCCTTCGTCCCCCGCCGGGGACCTGTTGGTCACCGCACGGTCAGGGTCAGGATCCTGTCGTCGCCCGCTTCCGGTGACCCGCGACCATCCGTCTCGCTCGTGACCAGCAGCATGCGGTCCCCGCCCAGGGGCACCACCGTCCGCAGCCGGCCGTACTCGCCCTCGAGGAAGGCCTCGGGCTCCGCCACCGGCTCCGTCCCGGCCAGCGGGATGCGCCACAGCCGCTTGCCCTTCAGCCCGGCCATCCATATCGAACCCTCCGCCCACGCGATCCCGCTCGGCGAGGCCTCGTCGGTCTTCCACACGGCCACCGGATCCTTGAAGCCGGGCTTTCCCGCCTTACCCTCGGCCTCGGGCCAGCCGTAGTTGGCACCGGGCTCGATCAGATTCAGCTCGTCCCAGGTGTTCTGGCCGAACTCGGCCGCCCACAGCCGTTTGTCCTTGTCCCAGGCGAGGCCCTGCACATTGCGGTGCCCGTAGGAGTAGACGACGGAATCCGCCTCCGGATTGCCGTGCACCGGATCCCCGTCCGGGGTCATCCGCAGGATCTTGCCGCCCAGCGACGCCTTGTCCTGCGCGAGCCCGGTGTCACCGGTCTCACCCGTCCCCGCGTAGAGCATCTTGTCCGGGCCGAAGGCGATCCGGCCGCCGTTGTGGATGAGGCCCTTGGGAATCCCCCGGAACACCGTGTCCGGAGCGCCCAGTTGCTGCCCGGCAGGTCTCTGCTCGTCGTACCGCAGCCGGGCGATGCGGTTGTCGGACTCGGTCGTGAAGTACACGTACACCAGACGGTCCGACGCGAAGGTGGGCGACAGCGCGAGGCCCAGGAGCCCGCCCTCCCCGCCCGGAGCCACCCCCGGCACCTCGCCGATCCGGGTCACCGCCCCCGAGCCCGCCGCGACCCTGCTGATCGTCCCCTTGTCCCGCGAGGCCACCAGCAGGTCCCCGCCCGGCAGCGGGGCCACGCCCCACGGCGACTCCAGCCCCTTGGCCACCTCGCCGGTCACCGTCACGGCCCCCTTCGCCGGCGGCCCGGTGGCCTCCGGCGACGCCGACGGTCTCCCCGACGGCCCCGGTGACCCGGCGCCCGCCGAGGCCGTGCCCGGTGGGGAGCCGCCCGGCCCCGAGTCCGGTACGCCCTCCGGCGAACACCCCACCGCCAGCAGAGCGCCGCAGCCGGCCAACGCGAGCGCCGCCAGCACACCCCGGCGCCGCCCGCCCACGCCTTCGGATCCCGCCTGCCCGGGAGAACTTCCGTATCGCATCGCCCTGCTCCCTTCCGGTCCTCCGATCGTGCCCTTCATCCGTCTCAACAGCTCCGGCAGTTCACGAAGTTCCACCACTCGTACACTCGATCGAGTGGTTGTCGCGCCGACCCCGCGCCGACCCCGGATCAGTCCCAGGCTCCCACCTCGACCGGAAGGGACGCGATCTCGGTCAGGTCACCGGCCGAGAGCCGGACCTCCGCCGCCCGCGCGTTCTCCGCCGCCCACGGCGCCCGGTCGGCCCCCGGCACCGGCACCACCTGCGGCCCCTGCGCCAGCACCCAGGCCAGCGCCACCTGCGCGACCGTGACCTCCGGGCCGTGCCGCCGTGCCACCTGCCGCAGCCCCGCCAGCAGCACCTGGTTCGACGCCATCGCCTCGGCCGTGAACCGCGGATGCCGGGCCCGCACGTCCTGCGGCTCGAACCCCTCACCCGGCGTGAGGGTCCCCGTGAGGAATCCGCTGCCCAGCGGCATCGCCGCCAGGAACCCGACCCCACGGGCCGCGCACCACGGCAGCAGCTGCCACGCCGCCTGCGGCGACCACACCGACAGCTCCGCCTGCACCGCGCTCACCGGGAACACCTGCTGCAGCCGCTCCAGGTGCCGCAGGGTCGTCCGGTACCCCCGGTCCCCGCTCCGCCCGGCTCCCGGCCCGGCCCCGGCGCCCAGCGCGCAGAACCCGAGCGCCCGCACCTTGCCCGCGCCCACCAGCTCGGCCATGGCCCCCCAGGTCTCCTCCACGGGCACGTCCGGATCCACCCGGTGCAGCTGGTAGAGGTCTATGACATCGGTCCGCAGCCGCCGCAGGGAGGCATCGCAGGCCCGCCGCAGATAGCCGGGCCGCCCGTCGGCGACCACGTGCTGGTCACCCGCCCGCAGTCCCACCTTGGCCGAGACGAACGCCTCGGACCGCCGCTCGCGCAACACCCGACCGAGCAGCAGCTCATTGGTGAACGGCCCGTACACGTCGGCCGTGTCCAGCAGGTTCGACCCCAGGTCCAGCGCCGTGTGCACGGCGGCCAGCGATTCCTGCCCCCGCCGCCGCGAAGGCGCGTACGCCCAGCTCATCGGCATACAGCCGAGGCCGATGGCGCCCACCGTCAGCGCCCCCGCCCCGATCGACCTGCGCTCCACCCCTGCGTCCCCCTCCGGTTCCGGCCATCAAACTAACGGCTTGATCCGGATGCCTTGGCATAGCCTCGTGATCATGACTGCAATGACCCCGGATGTCTGGCTCCCGTTCCCCGCCGAGGAGATCGAGGGCCTCCCCGACTCCTTCCGGTACCGCCTCTGGGACGGCGAGGACGCCTTCCCGGCCGATCCCGCCGACTGCGTCTTCTACGTGACGCCCTACATGAAGTCCCCCGAGGTCACCGTGCGCCCGCTGGCGGCGATGCCCGCGGTCCAGGTCGTCCAGACACTGACCGCCGGGATCGACCACGTGCTGGGCGGCCTCGGAGACCTGCGTCCCGGCGTGCGGCTGTGCAACGCGGTCGGGGTCCACACGGCCAGCACCGCCGAACTCGCCCTCGCGTTGGTCCTCGCCTCCCTGCGCGGCATCCCCGGCATGGTCCGCGGTCAGGACCGCGAGGAATGGCGCTCCGGCTTCTACGACGCCCTCGCGGACAAGTCGGTTCTGATCATCGGCTACGGATCGATCGGCTCCGCCATCGAGGACCGGCTCGTGGCCTTCGAATGCGGCCCGGTCGCACGGGTGGCGCGTACGGCACGGGCCGGCGCACGCGGGCCCGTGCACGCCCTCGCCGACCTCCCCGCGCTCCTGCCCGGCGCCGACGTGGTGATCCTCGTGACCCCGCTGACCGACGCGACCCGGGGCCTGGTCGGCGCCGACTTCCTCGGACGGATGAAGGACGGCGCCCTGTTGGTGAACGTGGCGCGCGGCCCCGTCGTCGACACCAAGTCCCTGTTGGCGGAGGTGGAGTCGGGCCGGCTGCGCGCGGCACTCGACGTCACCGACCCGGAACCGCTGCCCGCGGGTCACCCGCTCTGGCATGCTCCGAATGTCCTGATCACACCTCATGTCGGCGGCAGCAGCTCGGCGTTCGAGCCGAGGGCCAAGCGCCTGCTGGCCCGCCAGCTCACCCGGTTCGCCGCCGGAGAGCCGGTGGAGCACACGGTGTTGGTCACCGAGTGACGCGTGATGCGCACGCTCCGCAGTCACTCGAATGCGCTGCGTGGGCACAACTCCCCGATCAGTAACGGAGAGTAGAGAGACTATGTCCCTGAGTGACGAAAGTGGTGTATCGTCCGGAAGAAGGGGCTGCGCCACGAACGTCTGGCGCTGGGGAGTGATCGGACACTTTGGGGGGCGACGGGCGATGCACGGCCAATGGACGAAGGATCCGATGCGGTACAGCCGCCGGAGGCGACGCGGCCGAAACTGGGCTGCACCGGAACCAGGCAGCGAGGGGGACCGGTGAGTACCCCGGGGGCGGCGCTCCTGAACCGGCCGTCCGTCTCGGGCGGAGGCAAGGGCCTGGCGATGCAGCTGCTCCTCGCGGTGGTCAGCGGCGGGTACGCCGTCGGCGCCGCCCTCAACTGGGGCTCGGAGGAAGTCGCCGAGATCATGGGCGACTTCGGACTCAGCGCGGCCGGCTTACTCGCCGCGGTCTCCTGCTACTCCTACGCCAGGGCGATCGACAGCCGCGAACGCCCCGCCTGGCTGCTCTTCGCCTTCTCCTCCCTCATGGGCGCCGGTGGGAACGCGGTCTGGGGCTGGTACGAGGTGATCCTGGGGGAGGAAGTGCCGAAACCCTCGCTCGCCGACTTCGCCTTCCTCTGCTTCGCCCCGCCCGCCATCGTGGGCCTGCTCGTCCTCGCCAAACGCCCGGTCACCCGCGCCGGCTGGGTGTGCCTCGGACTCGACTCCTGGCTCATCGGCGGCTCCCTGCTCACCCTCTCCTGGAGCCTGGCCCTGGCCCACGCGGCACGGACCGCCCAGTCGGGGGCCCCCGGCAGCGTCCCGCGCGCCGCGCTCTCCCTCGCCTACCCGCTCCTGGACATCGCGCTCGTCTCGATGGTCCTGGTCCTGCACTTCCGGCGCAGCGAGACCAACCGGTCCGCAGTCAACACCGCCATCGCGGCGCTGGCCCTGACCGTGCTCAGCGACGCCCTGTTCACCTCGCCCCTGCTGAGCGCCGAGTACCAGTCCGGACAACTGCTCGACGCCGGCTGGTTCGCCGGATCGCTGCTCCTCGCGTACGCGCCCTGGGGCGCCCGGCGCCTCCATCCGAGCCCGGAGCCGGCCGGACACCCGCGGATGGACCGGGCGCACAGCCGCCCGATCACCGGCTCGCTCCCCGCCCTCACCCCGTACCTCGCGGCCGCCGTGTGCACCCTCGGGATCCTGTACAACGTCGTGGACGGCCGGAAGGTGGACCGGATGGTCGTCTTCACCGGCTGCACGGTCGTGCTCGCCCTCGTCATCCGGCAGGGCATCATGCTCCTCGACAACATCGCGCTGACCCAAGAACTGGCCCAGAAGGAGAACCACTTCCGCTCCCTGGTCCAGGGCTCCAGCGACGTCATCATGATCGCCGCGCCCACCGGGACCCTGCGCTACGTCAGCCCCGCCGCCGCCGGGGTCTACGGCCGTGAGGCGGAGGAGCTGGTCGGCACCGAGCTCGCCACCCTGATCCATCCCGACGACCTCGGCCGGGTGGTCCACGAGGTGCGCCGCTTCCTCGCCGCACCGCCGACCGAGGAGCCCACCACCCGCATCGAGTGCCGCTTCAAATCGGGCGGCGGCGAATGGCTCAACGTGGAGTCCACCGTCAACCGGCACCAGGGCGGGCTCATCCTCAACAGCCGGGACGTCACCGAACGGGTCCGGCTCCAGGCCCAGCTCCAGCACAGCGCCGAACACGACGCGCTGACCGACCTGCCCAACCGGGCCCTGTTCACCCGGCGCGTGCGCCAGGCCCTGACCGGCCGGCGCGCGGGCGACCACAGCACCGCCGTGCTCTTCATCGACCTCGACGGCTTCAAGGCGGTCAACGACACCATCGGCCACCAGGCCGGTGACGAACTGCTCGTCGAGGCCGCGCGCAGGCTCCAGGACTCGGTCCGGGCCGGGGACACCGCGGCCCGCCTCGGCGGCGACGAGTTCGCCGCGCTGATCCTGGGCGACGGCAGCCGCGACCCCGGCGCCCGCGAGTACCAGGTGCGTGAGATCGCCGACCGGCTGCGCACCACCCTCTCCCAGCCGTACCGGATCGGCGGCAGCGAGGTCCGCGTCGCCGCGAGCATCGGGGCGGCCTTCGCCGACCCCGGCATCACCCCTTCGGACCTGATGCGCAACGCGGATCTCGCGATGTACCGGGCCAAGGCCGGTGGCAAGGACCGCGTCGAGATGTACGCCCCCCAGATGCAGGCCGAGGTCGTACGCAAGGCCGAGCTGGCCGGCAGGCTGCGGACGGCGCTGCACGAGGGCGAGTTCGCCCTGCTGCACCAGCCCGTGGTCTCACTGGCCACCGGCGAGGTGTCGGCCGTGGCCGCACAGGCCCGCTGGCGCTCCGCCCAGGGGATCCTCTTCACCCCGGCGGAGTTCCTCCGGGTCGCCGAGTACAGCGAGGGCGGTGCCGCCGGCGCCGGCGGGACCGGCGCCGCCGGCCATGACGCCTCCCGCACCGCCGAGCTGGGGCGCTGGCTGCTGGAGGAGGCCGTGGAGCAGGCCGCCGACCGGCACCGGGCCGGGCACGACGTACCCGTGGCCGTGCGGATGACCGCCCAGCGGCTCCTGGACCGATCCATGCCGCTCGGCTCCGTGGAGGCCCTGCTGACCCGGCACGGGCTGCCCTCCGGGGCCCTGGTGCTGGAGCTCGCCGTATCCGACCCCAGAGTGCCCTTCGACGACCTGGAGCGCCGCCTGGCGGCCCTGCACCGGCTCGGGGTGGGTATCTCCCTGGACGGATTCGGCAGCGGCTACGCGGCCATCAGCGCCCTGCGCCGCCTCCCCGTGGACATGCTCAAGCTGGACCGGGGCCTGGTGGAGGGCGTGGTCGAGTCCGCCCGGCTGCACAAGATCACCGCCGGACTCTTGCGGATCGCAAACGACCTGGGCATGCGGTCGGTGGCGGACGGGGTGGACCTGCCCGAGCAGGTCCTGGCACTGCGCGCGATGGGGTGCACGCACGGCCAGGGAATGGCATTTTCCGGCCCGCTCGACGAGTACAGGCTGCGGCGTGCGCTGGTGCGCGGTACGTTCCCAGTACCGGGCGGAGCGGCCCAACCAGCACTGGCCGGCGGTTCCCCCGGGGGCTCCATGGCCATCCGTAGAGGCTCACATAATGAGACGCCCGTCCCACCTACTTGACATCACCCTCCCGCCAGAGGGAGGGTCAATGCCATGCGCACCCGAATTCTCGTACTTGGAAAGCGCGTCGGCTGAAGCTGGGACCTGCATGTCCCCGCTCAACACCCCCGACGCGCTCCCCTCGCTTGCCTCCTGGCACGAGGGGTTTTTTGTTGCACTGGCACAGAGTCGAATCCGCGTAAAACCCTCAGCTTCGAGAAGAGAATGCCGATGACCGAGCAGGCCACCGGGGCCCACCATCCGCAGCCGCGGCCCCGTTCCGGCGGACAGCAGTCCGCCGCAGTTGAGCACGTCACGGGTGCGCAGTCCCTCATCCGCTCTCTCGAAGAGGTGGGGTGCGACACCGTCTTCGGCATTCCGGGCGGCGCCATCCTTCCCGCGTACGACCCGATGATGGACTCCAAGAAGGTCCGTCACATCCTGGTCCGCCACGAGCAGGGGGCCGGCCACGCCGCCACCGGCTACGCCCAGGCCACCGGCAAGGTCGGTGTCTGTATGGCCACGTCCGGCCCGGGCGCCACCAACCTCGTCACCCCGATCGCCGACGCGCACATGGACTCCGTCCCGCTCGTCGCGATCACCGGCCAGGTCTCCTCCAAGGCGATCGGCACCGACGCCTTCCAGGAGGCGGACATCGTCGGCATCACGATGCCGATCACCAAGCACAACTTCCTGGTCACCAAGGCCGAGGACATCCCGCGGACGATCGCCGAGGCGTTCCACATCGCGGCCACCGGCCGTCCCGGCCCGGTCCTGGTCGACATCGCCAAGGACGCCCTGCAGGCGAAGACCACCTTCTCGTGGCCGCCCACCCAGGACCTCCCCGGTTACCGGCCGGTCACCAAGCCCCACGCGAAGCAGATCCGCGAGGCCGCCAAGCTCATCTGCCAGGCCAAGCGCCCGGTCCTGTACGTCGGCGGCGGCGTCATGAAGTCCGGCGCGACCGCCGAACTGAAGGTCCTCGCCGAGCTGACCGGCGTCCCGGTCTGCACCACCCTGATGGCGCTGGGCTCCTTCCCCGACAGCCACCCGCTGCACGTCGGCATGCCCGGCATGCACGGCTCCGTCACCGGCGTCACCGCGCTGCAGAAGTCGGACCTGCTGATCGCGCTCGGCACCCGCTTCGACGACCGCGTCACCGGCAAGCTGGACAGCTTCGCCCCCTTCGCCAAGATCATCCACGCGGACATCGACCCGGCCGAGATCGGCAAGAACCGCGCGGTCGACGTCCCGATCGTCGGAGACGCCCGCGAGGTCATCGCCGACCTGATCCAGGCCGTCCAGGCCGAGCACACCGAGGGCAACGCCGGCGACTACACCGCCTGGTGGAACGACCTCAGCCGCTGGCGCGACACCTACCCGCTGGGCTACGACCTGCCCGCCGACGGCAGCCTCTCCCCGCAGCAGGTCATCGAGCGGATCGGCGCGCTCGCCCCGAAGAGCACGATCTTCGCGGCCGGCGTCGGCCAGCATCAGATGTGGGCCTCCCACTTCGTCAAGTACGAGGAGCCCCGCACCTGGCTGAACTCCGGCGGCGCCGGAACCATGGGCTACGCGGTCCCGGCCGCGATGGGCGCCAAGGTCGGCATGCCCGAGCGCACGGTCTGGGCGATCGACGGTGACGGCTGCTTCCAGATGACCAATCAGGAACTGGTCACCTGCGCCCTGAACAACATCCCGATCAAGGTCGCGATCATCAACAACGGCGCGCTGGGCATGGTCCGCCAGTGGCAGACCCTGTTCTACAACCAGCGGTACTCCAACACCGTCCTGCACGCCGACGAGACCGGTCACGACACGGTCGGCTCGCAGCTCGGCGAGTCCATCGCGCCCCGCAAGGGCACGCGCGTCCCGGACTTCGTCAAGCTGTCGGAGGCCATGGGCTGCGTGGCGCTGCGCTGCGAGGACCCGGCCGACCTGGACAAGGTCATCGCCGAGGCCAACGCGATCAACGACCGTACCGTCGTGATCGACTTCATCGTCCACGAGGACGCCATGGTGTGGCCGATGGTCGCCGCCGGCACCTCCAACGACGAGGTCATGGCAGCCCGGGGCGTCCGTCCCGACTTCGGCGACAACGAAGACGACTGAGCCGAGAGAGCCGAGAGAGAGAACGCCCCAACATGTCCAAGCACACGCTCTCCGTCCTGGTCGAGAACACGCCCGGCATCCTCGCCCGGATCGCCGCCCTGTTCTCCCGCCGCGGGTTCAACATCGATTCCCTCGCGGTCGGTGTCACCGAACACCCCGACATCTCCCGCATCACCATCGTCGTCAACGTCGAGGACCTCCCGCTGGAGCAGGTGACCAAGCAGCTGAACAAGCTGGTCAACGTGCTCAAGATCGTCGAGCTGGAGTCCCACAACGCCATCGAGCGCGAGCTCGTCCTGGTGAAGGTCCGCGCCGACAACGAGACCCGCTCGCAGATCGTCGAGATCGTCCAGCTGTTCCGCGCCAAGACGGTCGACGTCTCCCCGGAGGCCGTCACCATCGAGGCCACCGGCGGCTCCGACAAGCTCGGCGCGATGCTCAAGATGCTGGAGCCCTTCGGCATCAAGGAGCTCGTCCAGTCCGGCACGATCGCCATAGGGCGTGGCGGCCGGTCCATCACGGACCGCAGTCTGCGCGCGCTCGACCGCAGCGCCTGACACAGGGCCTGACGCAGGGCCTGACCGCCTGGCCCGGCACAGCGGACACGTGAGCCCGGCCAGACACGCTCAGCTCGCATAGCGAGACCGAGAAACTCAGATTCCGTTCCCCGCCGTACGGTGGGAGCAACACCAGCGCACCAAGGAGATATCCCAGTGGCCGAGCTGTTCTACGAGAACGACGCCGACCTGTCCATCATCCAGGGCCGCAAGGTCGCGGTCATCGGTTACGGCAGCCAGGGCCACGCCCACGCGCTGTCGCTCCGTGACTCCGGCGTCGACGTCGTCGTCGGTCTGAAGGAGGGCTCGAAGTCCAAGGCCAAGGCCGAGGAGCAGGGTCTGAAGGTCGTCCCCGTGGCCGAGGCCGCCGCCTGGGCGAACGTCATCATGATCCTCACCCCGGACCCGCTGCAGGCCGAGATCTACGAGGAGTCCATCAAGGAGCACCTCGAGGAGGGCGACGCGCTCTTCTTCGGCCACGGCTTCAACATCCGCTACGGCTTCATCAAGCCCCCGGCCAACGTGGACGTCGCGCTCGTCGCCCCGAAGGGCCCGGGTCACCTGGTCCGCCGTCAGTACGAGGAGGGCCGCGGCGTTCCCTGCATCGCCGCCGTCGAGCAGGACTTCAGCGGCTCCGCCTTCGCCCTCGCGCTCTCGTACGCGGCCGGCATCGGTGGCACCCGCGCCGGCGTCATCAAGACCACCTTCACCGAGGAGACCGAGACCGACCTGTTCGGTGAGCAGGCCGTCCTCTGCGGTGGTGCCTCCGCGCTGGTCAAGGCCGGTTTCGAGACCCTGACCGAGGCCGGCTACCAGCCGGAGATCGCGTACTTCGAGTGCCTGCACGAGCTGAAGCTCATCGTGGACCTCATGTACGAGGGTGGCCTGGAGAAGATGCGCTGGTCGGTCTCCGAGACCGCCGAGTGGGGCGACTACATCACCGGCCCGCGCGTCATCACCGACGCCACCAAGGCCGAGATGAAGAAGGTCCTCGCGGAGATCCAGAGCGGCGAGTTCGCCAACACCTGGATGGCCGAGTACAAGGCCGGTCTGCCGAAGTACAACGAGTACAAGAAGGCCGACGAGGAGCACCTGCTGGAGACCACCGGCAAGAAGCTGCGCAAGCTGATGAGCTGGGTCGACAACGACGAGAGCTGATCTCGTGACGGCGGGCCGGGACACGCGCGGTCCCGGCCCCGCCGCGCATCACCGGACGGGTATCGCACGCCGGGAATCCGGCCCTGACGGGCACGGCTTGTCCACCCCGGCCAACCACGGACGGGTGATCCTTCCGTACAGGCGGAAATCCGGCCCGCCGGCGCCACTACACTGCTCAACACATACGCGTCAGGCCCACAGTGTCGTGCGTCTTCCACGCGGCTACCCCCTCCACCGCCTGCGGCCGTCGGGACGGCCGTCCGCACTGGACTTGTGAGGACCCACGTGAGCTCGAAACCTGTCGTACTCATCGCCGAAGAGCTGTCGCCCGCCACCGTCGAGGCGCTGGGCCCGGACTTCGAGATCCGGCACTGCAACGGCGCGGACCGCGCCGAGCTGCTGCCCGCGATCGTCGACGTCGACGCGATCCTCGTCCGCTCCGCCACCAAGGTCGACGCCGAGGCGATCGCCGCGGCCAAGAAGCTGCGGGTCGTCGCGCGCGCCGGTGTCGGTCTGGACAACGTGGACGTCTCGTCGGCCACCAAGGCCGGCGTGATGGTCGTCAACGCGCCGACCTCGAACATCGTGACCGCGGCCGAGCTGGCCTGCGGCCTGCTCGTCGCCACCGCCCGCAACATTCCGCAGGCCAACACCGCCCTGAAGAACGGCGAGTGGAAGCGGAACAAGTACACGGGTGTCGAGCTCAGCGAGAAGACCCTCGGCGTCGTCGGCCTCGGCCGCATCGGCGTCCTGGTCGCGCAGCGCATGTCGGCCTTCGGCATGAAGATCGTCGCGTTCGACCCCTACGTGCAGCCCGCGCGCGCCGCCCAGATGGGCGTCAAGATGCTGACGCTGGACGAGCTCCTGGAGGTCGCCGACTTCATCACCGTGCACCTGCCCAAGACCCCGGAGACCCTCGGTCTCATCGGGGACGAGGCCCTGCACAAGGTGAAGCCGTCGGTCCGCATCGTCAACGCCGCTCGCGGCGGGATCGTCGACGAGGCCGCGCTGTACACGGCCATCAAGGAGGGCCGCGTCGCCGGCGCCGGCCTCGACGTGTACGCGAAGGAGCCCTGCACGGACTCCCCGCTCTTCGAACTCGACCAGGTCGTCTGCACCCCGCACCTCGGCGCGTCCACGGACGAGGCCCAGGAGAAGGCCGGTGTCTCGGTCGCCAGGTCGGTGCGCCTCGCGCTCGCCGGTGAGCTCGTACCGGACGCCGTCAACGTCCAGGGCGGCGTCATCGCCGAGGACGTCCGTCCGGGCCTGCCGCTCGCCGAGAAGCTCGGCCGCATCTTCACCGCCCTCGCGGGCGAGGTCGCGGTCCGCCTCGACGTGGAGGTCTGCGGCGAGATCACCCAGCACGACGTCAAGGTGCTGGAACTCTCCGCCCTCAAGGGTGTCTTCGAGGATGTCGTCGACGAGACGGTCTCCTACGTCAACGCCCCGCTGTTCGCGCAGGAGCGCGGCGTCGAGGTGCGGCTGACCACCAGCTCGGAGTCCCCGGACCACCGCAACGTGGTCACCGTGCGCGGCACCCTGTCGGACGGTCAGGAGGTCTCGGTCTCCGGCACGCTCGCGGGCCCGAAGCACCTTCAGAAGATCGTCGGCGTCGGCGAGTACGACGTGGACCTGTCGCTCGCCGACCACATGGTGGTCCTGCGCTACACCGACCGCCCCGGCGTGGTCGGCACCGTCGGCCGCGTGCTCGGCGAGGGCGGTCTGAACATCGCGGGCATGCAGGTCGCCCGTGCCGAGGCACACGGTGAGGCGCTCGCCGTCCTCACCGTCGACGCCGCGGTTCCGGCGAACGTCCTCGCGGACATCGCCGCCGAGATCGGCGCCGTCTCGGCGCGCACGGTCAGCCTCGCCTGAGCCCGCAAGTGCGATGACGTGAAGGAAGGGCCCGGGGGAGACCCCGGGCCCTTCCGCGTTCCGTCGGCCGCGTCCAGCGGTGGGCGGTTCAGGTGTACGACGCCTCGTGCAGGCGGTCTCCGGCACGGGCTGCGGGCTCCGCCGCGGGCGGGGCGGGCGCTTCGATCCCCCGCATCAGAGCCGCGGCGAGCACGGCCGCCCCGAGCAGCAGCGCCGTACCGCCCCAGGCCGCGTACTGCATTCCGTGGACGAAGGCCTCCCGGGCCAGGGCCAGTACCTGCTCGCCGGCCGGCCCGCCGATGTGGTGGGCGGTGGCGACGGCCCCGCCCAGGGTCTCCCGCACCGCGGGCTCGGAGCCGGCCAGGTCGTGGCGGTAGACCGCGGTACCCAGGCTTCCGAGGACCGCCATGCCCAGGGCGCCGCCGAACTGCGTCCCGGTCTCCAGCAGCGAGGCGGCGGAACCGGCCTTCTCGGCGGGGGCCGAGGCCAGCGCCATGTCGGACACCAGGGACAGCACGGTGACGATGCCCGAGGCCAGCACCCCGGCGCCGGTGAGGATCAGCCAGAGGGAGTCGGTGTCCACCAGGCTGATCAGGACGAACCCGGTGGCGGCGAGGACGAACCCGCCGGCGATCACGTGGGCCCGGTCCACCTTCTGGGCGAGGGCGGCGGAGACCGGGGCCGCGGCGCCGATGACGACCGAGGGGGCCAGGCTCCACAGGGCGGCTTCCAGGGTGCCCATGCCGAGCACCGACTGCAGGTACTGGGTGGTGAAGTAGGCCGAGCCCATCATGGCGAAGGCGGCGAGGGTGTTGAGGCCGATACCGGCCCCGAAACCGCGGCCCGCGAACAGCGCCCGGCTCACCATGGCGTACTCACGGGAGCGCTGGCGGCGGACGAAGGCGTACCCGAAGGCCAGGCCGACGGCGAGGCAGCCCGCGTAGAGGGGTTCGAAGCCCTCGGCGGCGATCTCCTTCAGGCCGTAGACGACCGGCAGCACGGCGGCCATGGACAGCGGGACGCTCAGCAGGTCGAAGCGGCCGGGGGCCGGGTCCTTGAACTCCGGCACCAGGACCGGGACCAGGAGCAGCAGGAGCAGCATCGCGGGCACGTTGATGAGGAAGACGGAGCCCCAGTAGAAGTGGTTCAGCATCACCCCGCTGAGCACCGAGCCGAGGGCGATGCCGCCGGTCATGGCCCCGGACCAGATGGCGATGGCCTGCCCGCGCTGCTTGTCGTCCTGGAAGAGGTTCCGTACGAGGGCCAGCGTGGAGGGCATCAAGGTGGCGCCGCCGATGCCGAGCAGCACGCGGGCCGCGATGAGCATCTCGGCGCTGGTGGCGCAGGCGGCGCCGATCGAGGCGAGGCCGAAGGCGGTCGCGCCGATCAGCAGCAGCTTGCGGCGGCCGATCCGGTCGCCCAGCGAGCCCATCGTGATCAGCAGGCCGGCGAGGGCGAACGCGTAGCTGTCGAAGATCCAGAGCTGCTGGGTGGAGCTCGGGTCGAGCTGGTCGGTGATGGCCGGGATGGCGAAGTAGAGGACGGAGACGTCCATCGAGACCAGGAGCAGGGGCAGCAGGAGGACGGTGAAGGCGGTCCATTCGCGGCGGCCGGCACGGCGCGCTGTGGCAGCGGGGATGGCAGCTGGGGTTGTCATGAGCAGGAATATACATACGTCTTAAACGGTTGTCTATGACGACTGTCTAGAACTGTCGTCTAGGACGCTTGTCTTGCTACCGTGTGGCCATGGGACATCGCGAAGATCTGCTGGAAGGCGCCAAGAAGTGCCTGGTCGAGAAGGGGTTCGTGCGCACGACCGCGCGCGACATCGTCAGCGCCTCGGGAACCAACCTGGCCTCCATCGGCTACCACTACGGCTCGAAGGACGCCCTGCTCGCCCAGGCCTTCATCGGCCTGATGGAGGAGTGGGGCGCGGTCTTCCAGGACGGACTCGACGGCGACGGCGGATCGCTGGAGCGGTTCCGCGCCCTGTGGGAAGGGGTGCTGGCGCAGCACGAGAAGTCGGGCCCGGTCTGGGCGGCCAGTCTGGAGGTGGCGCTCGGCCGGGACCAGCGGCCGGAGTTGAGGTCCATGCTCGCGGCCTCGCAGGCCGAGGGGCGCCGGGGGCTGATCTCCATGCTCACCGGGACCCCGGAGGACCAGCTCGACGAGCGGGACGTACGCACACTGGGCGGCTTCTACCAGGCGCTGCTGAACGGCCTGATGATCCAGTGGCTCTTCGACCCGGAGTCGGCCGCGACCGCGGAGGAGTTCACGGAGGGCATGCGGCGCGCGGCGGAGGCGATGATCCGGCCCTGATCCGGACGTGGCTCGGCCCGATCGAACAGGACGTCCCCTGAAGGGTGTTGCCGGACGGGGCTGGCGTCCTACGTCAGGCGCGCGGCCTTGAGGGCCATGTGGAGCAGGAGGCGGTCCTCGCCCTCGTCCAGGTCGAGGCCGGTCAACTGCTCCACCCGGGCCAGGCGGTAGTAGAGGGTCTGGCGATGGATGCCCAATGCGGCGGCCGCACGTCCCGCTTGGCCCGCGCAGTCCAGGAAGACCTCCGCGGTACGGGCGAGTTCGCGGTGGGCCGGGGCCAACAAGGTGCGCGCCGCGGGGTCGTCCACCGGGTCGGCGGCGAGCGTCGCCAGCATCCGGTACGGGCCGATCGCCGACCACTGGGCGACCGGGCCGAACCGGGGTTGCGCCGCCGCCGCCCGGGCGGCCGCGACGGCCTGCTCCCAGGCGGCGGGCAGGTCCGCGAGACCCCGCACGGGGTCGGCGACGCCGGCGGTCACCCCCCGAGCCGTGGCCGTGGCCGTGGTGACGGCGGTGGCTCCGGCGCTCCCGCCCGTGGCCTTTGCGGCCGCGCCCTTCCCGCCCGTTCCCGTCGCCTCCGCCGCGCGCGGCAGCAGCCGGGCCGCCGCCGCCAGGGCCGGAGCCAGCGCGTCCGTCGAGCGCAGCCGGAGCAGTACCGCCAGAGCCGGTTCGCCCGCGGCTTCCGGCCCGGGCCCCACTCGCGTGCCCGCGCCCGGACCGGTGGCGCCGCCCGGCTCGCCCCCGCCCCGCCGCGGTACGACGCACACCGCCGCCGCGCCCGGTACCGACGCCGGAGCCTCCCCGGGCCACGGCGTCACGCAGACCGCCGCGTGCAGTCCGTCCCCGCCCGGGCCGAGGGCCGCCCGCAGCGCGGCCACCGCCATGTCCTGCTGCCAGCCCCGGCCGGCCGTGAGCACCGCCAGGAACTCCCGCGACAGGTCGGCCCCGGCCTTCGCCTCCTCGGCGAGCAGCACCCCGATGCGCTGGGCCACCTCCATGGCCGCGTCCAACGCCGCAGGCCCCGGCCCGGGCTTGCCGGGCTCCTGGTCGAGCAGCCATACGTAGCCCTGCACGATGCCCCGGTAGCGCACCGGCAGGCAGATCCGCCCGCGGAACACCCCGGCGTCGGGTGCCGCCGGGATCCGGACGGGCCCGGTGGCGCGGGCGATGCCGAAGGCCTCGAACCAGGACCGGACGTCCGCCGTGGACTGCCGGGTCAGGATCGAGCGGGTCCGGACCGGGTCCATCGCGAGATCGTCGTCGCTGTCGTGGGCGCCGAAGGCGATCAGGCGGAAGTCCCGGTTCTCCAGGGTCGCCGGGGCGCCGAGCAGCGCGGAGATCTCGTCCACCAGGTCCTGGTAATCGCCCTTCACGCGGACATTCTCCCACCCCGGCGCGGACCCTTCAGACAGATGTATGAGATCCGGGACACGGATGCGTGACAGCTGTCGATGGCAGAGGATCAAAGCGATCCTTAGGTTTCACGGTGGTTTTACTTGCGCTTTTCTTCTGCCACCCGCTGGAGGTGCCCCGTGCTGGGTCCCGTGATCCTCGCCGCTTCGCGCAGCGACAAGATGCGTCGTATCGTCTCCGCCGCCCCGGTGACCAAGCCCGTGGTGAATCGGTTCATCCCCGGCGAGACCGTCGATCAGGTCATCCCGATCGTCGAGGAGCTCACGCGCAACGGCCTCGAGGTCACCCTCGACGTCGTCGGCGAGGACATCACCGAGGTGGCGCAGTCCCACGCCGCCCGGGACGCCTACCTCCAGCTCATCGAGCGCCTCGCGGAGCTCGGCCTCGGCGAGAAGGCCGAGATGTCCGTCAAGCTGTCGATGTTCGGCCAGGCCCTGGAGGGTGGCCACGAGCTGGCGCTCGCCAACGTCCGCCCGGTCGTCGAGGCCGCCGCCGCCATCGGCACCACCGTGACGCTGGACGCCGAGGACCACACCACCCTCGACTCGATGTTCGCCATCCACGAGGAGTTGCGCCGGGACTTCCCGCAGACCGGCTGCGTGATCCAGGCGTACCTCTTCCGCACGGAGGCCGACGCCCGCCGCCTGGCCGCCGCCGGCAGCCGCGTCCGCATCGTGAAGGGCGCCTACAAGGAGCCCGCCGAGGTCGCGTACCTGGACAAGGCGGAGATCGACAAGGCGTACGTCCGGATCCTGAAGATCCTCATGGACGGCGAGGGCTACCCGATGATCGGGTCCCACGACCCCCGCCTCATCGCCATCGGCCAGGAGCTCGCCCGCAAGGCCGGGCGCAAGCTGGACGAGTACGAGTTCCAGATGCTGTACGGCATCCGCAGCGAGGAGCACCTGCGGCTGGCCGCCGAGGGCCACCGGATGCGTGTCTACACCGCGTACGGCACGGACTGGTACGGCTACTTCATGCGCCGCCTCGCGGAGAAGCCGGCCAACCTGCTCTTCTTCGTCCGCTCGATGATCACCAAGAACTAGGCACCCCACTAGCTCAAGGAGTTACCAGCCCCATGGATGCTGTGACCCAGGTCCCCGCGCCGGTCAACGAGCCGGTCCACTCGTACGCCCCCGGTACCCCGGAGCGCACGCGGCTCGAAGCGCAGCTCAAGCAGCTGTCCGAGAACCCGATCGAACTTCCGATGACGATCAACGGCGTCAAGCGGATGGGCGGCGGTGAGCGCTTCGACGTGGTCCAGCCGCACGACCACAAGTCGGTGCTCGGCACCTACGCCAACGCCACCGAGGCCGACGCGCAGGAGGCCATCGACGCCGCCCTCGCCGCCGCCCCGGCCTGGCGCTCGATGTCCTTCGACGACCGCGCCGCGATCATCCTGCGCGCCGCCGAGCTGCTGTCCGGCCCGTGGCGCGAGAAGCTCGCCGCCTCGACCATGCTGGGCCAGTCGAAGACCGCGCAGCAGGCCGAGATCGACACCCCGTGCGAGCTCGTCGACTTCTGGCGCTTCAACGTCCACTTCGCCCGCCAGATCCTGGCCGAGCAGCCGGTCGCGAACTCCGCCGGCGTGTGGAACCGCAGCGACCACCGCCCGCTCGAGGGCTTCGTCTACGCGATCACGCCGTTCAACTTCACGGCCATCGCCGGCAACCTGCCGACCGCCCCCGCCCTCATGGGCAACGTGGTCCTGTGGAAGCCGTCCCCGACGCAGACCCACTCCGCGATCCTCCTCATGGAGCTCCTGGAGGAGGCCGGCCTGCCCAAGGGCGTCATCAACCTGGTGACCGGCGACGGCATCGCCGTGTCGGAGGTGGCCCTGAACCACCCCGAGCTGGCGGGCATCCACTTCACCGGCTCGACCAAGACCTTCCAGTACCTGTGGAAGACGGTCGGCAACAACATCGAGAAGTACAAGTCCTACCCGCGCCTGGTGGGCGAGACCGGTGGCAAGGACTTCGTCGTCGCGCACCCGTCCGCGGACCGCGCCGTCCTGAAGACCGCCCTGACCCGCGGTTCCTTCGAGTTCCAGGGCCAGAAGTGCTCGGCGTCCTCGCGCGCCTACGTCCCGGCCTCGATCTGGAACGACGGCTTCAAGGAGGCCTTCGCGGCCGAGGTCGACGGCATCACCATGGGTGACGTCCGCGACCTGACCAACTTCATCGGCGCCGTCATCGACGAGCGTTCCTTCGCGAAGAACAAGGCCGCGATCGACCGTGCGATCGCCGACCCGACCTGCGAGATCATCGCCGGTGGCAGGTACGACGACGCGGAGGGCTACTTCGTCCGCCCGACCGTCATCGCGTGCACCGACCCGGAGAACGAGGTCTTCACGACCGAGTATTTCGGCCCGATCCTCGCCGTGCACGTCTACGAGGACGCGAACTTCGACGCGATGCTGGCCCAGATGGAGTCCGTCTCGGCGTACGCCCTGACCGGCTCGATCATCGCCGCCGACCGCTACGCGGCCGCGGACGCGATGGAGAAGCTCCGCTTCGCGGCGGGCAACTTCTACATCAACGACAAGTCCACCGGCGCCGTCGTCGGCCAGCAGCCCTTCGGCGGTGGCCGCGCCTCGGGTACGAACGACAAGGCGGGCGCCGCGTCGAACCTGATGCGCTGGACCTCCACCCGCTCGATCAAGGAGACGCTGGTCGCGCCGACCGACTACGCGTACCCCCACATGGGCTGATCCCGGCCCCGCTGAACCCCCGCCCCCGCTCCGGCACCCCCAAGTCCGGAGCGGGGGCGGTATCCATTTCCCCGCCGGACAACTGCTGCTAGCCTGGCTGTAGTTGTCGTGTACGGCGACCAGCTCCGCTACCCGGGCCCGGTGACCCGGGGGAGCCAAGGGCTCTACCGAGTTCCCGTACGGGGTGGGACAGACCGCTGGGAGATACGCAACCTCTATGCGCCCGTACCGGGACCGGCGCCCGGGGAGACGTATGTCCAGGCGTACAGACAACCACCACCGTGCCGCGACCATCTGCCGCGCGGCCACCGGACTTCCGCATCGCACGTGCCTCGGCTGGGCCGAAGCGGGGCTGATCGGCCACCGCCGACCGGTCCCGGACGCCGAGGACGAAGGGCAGCGCCTCCTCGAGTCCCTTCTGGTGGCCGAGCTGGCCGACGGGCTCCGGGAGGGCGACCTTCGTGACGGGGCGCTCTTCGGCTTCACATTCGCCCGGCCCGCCCGGGCCGCCCTGGCGCTGGAGCTGCACCCGGCCATGGCCGACCCGGTCCTCGCCCTTGTGCTGCCGCGCATCGACCAGCACTTCGGCGGACTCCGCGGAGTGCCGGGCCTACGCATCGTTCCGACGGGGCGTAGCTGGGCACTGATCCACCTGCCGGGCCGCGCTGCCGTCCATCTGCTGCACCCCGACCCGGATTGGCGTCCGGTGCTGCCGGAGCACGGCGACGGGCTGACGCAGCTGTGGCGGCGCAACCGCCACCGCCTGCACCCCGCCGAAGCGGCGGAGCTCGCAGGGCGCGCCGACTCAGGGGGCGACCCCGGATCGGTCAAGGCGCAGGACTGGTTGAACAGCAGGCTGCTGAGGCGCCCGGGGCTGCTGCGCGTCGCCGGTGCCGCCCACGGATCGGCGAACGTCTACACCCACGGCGGCGGGGACGTGGTCGTCGAGTGGTGCTGCGGCGTGGAACGGGACGAACTCGAACGGCAATTGCGGCGCAGCGGTCTGGCGGAGCCGCCGGACCGGATCGCCGAGCGGCTGCGGGACCAGCCCTGGTTCCCCGGTGAGATCGCGATGGGCGGAGCCTTCATCACCCTGCGGCGCGGGCCCTGCTACGCGCCGCACCCCACGGCGCGGAGGGCCCACTGATGCTGACCGCGGTGATGGTGACGGCGGCCGTGCTCGGGGTCGCCAAGGTGGTGCGGGACTGGCTGATCCTGCGGCAGGTGCGGGCCGCCATGGACGCCGGCACCCCGGAGGACCGGGTGCGGATCGGGATGCGGCTCGCCGAGGCCCTCGGCGGCGGTCCGGCCGCCGAGGCTCCGGGGCAGGTCCCGGAGCAGCCCGGCGGCGAGGTGGTCAGACCTCGACCATGACCTGGTCCAGGGACTTGCGCAGGAGGTCCGGGACCTCGCAGTCGTCCGCCGGGTAGCCCACCGGGACGACCGCGAAGGCCTTCTCGTTCTCCGGGCGGTCCAGGACGTGGCTGAGGAAGCGCATGGGGCTGGGGGTGTGGATCAGCGCCGCCAGACCGGACAGGTGGAGGGCGGACAGGAGCATGCCGACCGCGATGCCGACCGACTCGTCGACGTAGTAGTGCTTGCGCTTCGTGCCGTCCGGGCCGAGCCAGTAGCGCTGCTGGAAGACCACGATCAGCGCCGGGGCGTCCGTGAGGTGGGTCTTCACGGCGTCCGTGCCGATGGGACGCAGGGCGGCGAGCCATTCGTCGCCCAGCCTGCCGTCGTAGGACAGCTGCTCCTCCTGCTCGGCGGCGGCCCGGATCTGCTGCCGGACGGCAGGGTCCTTGACCAGGACGAAGGTCCACGGCTGCTGGTGCGCCCCGGAAGGGGCGGTCGCGGCGCAGGCGATGGCGTCCCGGAGCACCTGCTCGGGCACCGGGTCGGGGGAGAAGTGGCGTACGGTCCGCCGCTCCTCCATCCGGGCCCGCAACCCGGCGGCGCGCGCGAGGGATTCCTGGTGCGGCATCCGCTCGGGACGGTAGGCGACCGGGCGGTAGGGATCACCGTGGGTGGGCGTCCACCGCCCGGTCCCAGGGGCTGTCCCGGGGGTGGTCCCGGGTGTGGTCTCAGGCGACATGGAGCAGATCATCACGCCGCCGTGCGACCCGCCGCCAGGGCCGTACACGGATCTCCCGCCCGGTATACGGGGACTCAGGCGATTTCGGATGTGGTGATCACCGGTCGATTCCTCGTGCGGAACGCCTTCCTCCGCCGGCGTGACCCCGGGCCGGCGGGCGCCGCTCCGGCGGCCGCCCGTGGGTGCCGGGTACCGGTGGACCACCCCGCCCCCACCTGCCGTACGCACCTTCGGCGGGCTGGGCGGCGGGGGCGCGGCCGCGGTGGACCACCGGGCCCGCTCCGCCCCGCCGGCCCGGTACGCGCTCGCCCCGGCACGGCCATGTGAGCCACGGACGGCCCGGCCCGGCAGCACTCCGGGTTTCGAACCCCTCGGCTGTTTCCGGCCTTTCCCGGCCGTCCCCGGGCCGCCGGGAACGCGTTGGTACGGTCGCCCGATGGAGAACCTCGTACGGCACACGGCGGAGCTGACCGGCACGGAGCTCCGCGAGATCCGGACCCTGCTCGACGGGGCCTTCGACGGCGACTTCGCCGACGAGGACTTCGAGCACGCCCTCGGCGGGATGCACGTGCTGGTCCGGGACGCGGGCGGTGACCTCGTGGCGCACGGCAGCGTCGTCATGCGGCGGGTCGTGCATCAGGGGCGGGCCCTGCGCGCCGGGTACGTGGAGGCCGTGGCCGTACGGGCCGACGCGCGGCGCCGCGGCCTCGGCGGGCAGGTCATGGCCCGGCTGGAGCAGGTGATCGGCCGGGCGTACGTACTCGGGGCGCTGTCGGCGTCGCAGGACGGTGCGGCGCTGTACCTGGGCCGCGGCTGGCAGGTGTGGGGCGGGCGGATCGGCGCGCTCTCGCCGGACGGGCCCGTCCCGCTCCCGGAGGAGGAGGGGTCCACGTACGTGTGGGCGCCGCCCGGCGGGGTCCGGCTGGACCCGGCCGGGCGGCTCGACTTCGACTGGCGGGACGGGGACGTGCTCTAGGGGATGCCCAGGGCGTGTCCGGGGCGTGTCCGGCTACGAGCCCGAGACGCTGGGGGCGCCCGTCTCGATGTGGCCCGTGCAGCGGCGCGACCAGGTGCCGTCGGAGTCGGCGAGGATCGTGAAGTCGTACCAGCCCTTGCTGTAGGCCACGGCGTTGAAGTAGTCCTCGCGCGAGGAGTGCGCCGGGACCGTGTACGTCCACGGGCCGTCCGTGCGGTAGGCGTTCGCGCGGATCGTGAAGGTGACGGGGGAGCCGGAGGAGTTCTTCATCTTGAAGTAGACCGCCGGCTTGCCGGTGCCCGGCTCGACCGCGAAGCGGGCCGTCACCTCGATGTCCTTGCCCGGCTTCGACGCGTCGCCGATGAAGCGGCGCAGGAAGCGGTTCGGCCCGTGCATCGAGATGTCGTACTTGCCCGAGCCGTGCCCGAGGCCGATGTGGAAGTAGTCGCCGGTGGTGCCGCCCGGGTCGACGGTGTACTGCCAGGGCGTGGTGTCCCGGTGCTGGTGGGGGTGGATCGAGAAGTGCGCCGCCCGCTTCGCCTCGGCGCCCTGGTTGGTCATCGAGAACCAGGCGGTGATCTGACCGGCCGGCCCGAACTCGAAGCGGTCCAGATTGCCGTTCACCTGGTACGGCAGGGCCCGCGCGGGGCGGGTGCCGGGCTCCTGCGCCGGGAGGGCGTTGTCCTGCGGCGCCGGGTTGGGGAGCGGGGCGCAGGTCGCCTGACCGATCACCTTGGCGGTGGACGGAAGGCCCGCGGGGAACCCGTGGACCGGGTGCGCGAAGTCGAAGACACCGGTCAGGTCGCCGACCACCTTGCGGCGCCAGTCGCTGATGTTCGGACAGGTGGCGGGGGTGCCGAGGGCGGCCGTCCACTTCTCCATGAACCGCAGCACCGAGGTGTGGTCGAAGACCTCCGAGCTCACCCAGCCGCCGCGGGTTCACGGGGACATCACGATCATCGGGACGCGGAAGCCGAGCCCGATCGGGATGCCGTCGAGGTACTCGCCGGCCGTGCCGGGCGGGGCGATCGGCGGCGGGACGTGGTCGAAGAATCCGTCGTTCTCGTCGTAGTTGAGGAAGAGCACCGTGGAGTCGAAGACCTCGGGGTCGGCGGCCAGGGCGCGGTGGACCAGGTCCACGAAGTGGGCGCCGTCCCCGGGCGGGGCGTAGGGGTGCTCCGAGAAGGCCTCGCTCGCCACGACCCAGGACACCTGGGGGAGGGTGCCCGCCACCACGTCGGCGCGGATCGCGGCCGCGATGTCGTCCGGGGTGGAGCCGGTGACCTTGGGGACCGAGCCCATGCCCCGGTCCCACAGCGGATCGCCGGGGGCGGCGTCCGTGAACCTCTTGAAGTAGGCGAGCCCGTTGTCCCCGTAGTTGTCCTGGGCGTTCTGGTAGACCTTCCAGCTGACGCCGGCCCGCTGGAGGGCCTCCGCGTACGTCTCCCAGGTCAGCCCGGACTCCTCGCCGCCGTCCTTGCTGGTGGCGTCGATCCTGCCGCTCCACAGGAAGGTGCGGTTCGGGCCGGTCGCGCTGAGGGCGGAGCAGAAGTACGCGTCGCAGATCGTGTAGGTGTCGGCGAGGGCGTAGTGGAAGGGGATGTCCCCCCGGTCCAGGTGGCCCAGGGTGCGGGCGTTGCCGACGCCGGTGACCCAGCTGTCCAGTCGGCCCTTGTTCCAGGCGGCGTGCTGCGAGGTCCAGCTGTGCGGGAGGTCGCCGGTGCACTGGGCCAGGGTCTTGCCGTCGGCGCCGCCCGCCGGCGGGGTGGCGGACAGCTTCCACGGGTACCGGCGACCGACCCAGTCGGGCTGGTCGAACATGCCCCAGCCGCCCGGGAGGTTGCCGGCGGCGCGGTCGCCGAACCCGCGGACACCCTTCAACTTGCCGAAGTAGTGGTCGAAGCTGCGGTTCTCCTGCATCAGGATCACCACGTGCTTCACATCGGTGATGGTGCCGGTCGCGGCGGCCGCGGCCGCCGTCGTCGGTGTGACCGCGGGCAGGGCGGCGCCCGCCACGAGCCCGGCGCCGATTCCCACGAAACCTCTTCGGCTGATCGGTGTCACTGGCCTCTCGCCTCCAACTCAAGTGCCCCGTCGGCACATCGACGGAAAGAGTGGCGGCGCCGGGATCAAAGGTCTACATCCGTGCGGTAAGAAATCGGTGAACTTGAGGGTGCCCGGAATCAGGCGCCGATCCGGACCAGCATCTTGCCCAGATTGTCCCCGCGGAGCATGCCCAGGAAGGCCTCCACGGTCCGGTCGAATCCCTGGACAACGGTGGTGTCGGTACCGACCCGGCCGCTGCGCAGATGAGGGACGAGGAAGTCCTCCAACTCCTCCTGCAGATTGGTGTGATTGCGAACCAATACCCCTTCCAGACGGAGGGACTTGTGTACGACCTCGAGGAGGTTGCGGGGCGCGGCCGGTGAGCGGTCCCCGTTGTACATCGAGATCGCGCCGACCCAGGCGACCCGCCCGTACTCGCGGAGCGCCTCGATCGCCCCTTCCAGGTGGTCCCCGCCGACGTTGTCCACATAGACGTCGATCCCGTCCGGGGCGGCCTGCGCGAGCTGCTCGCCGACCGGGCCGTCGTGGTAGTCGAAGGCCGCGTCGAAGCCCAGCGTGCCGGTGAGGTGGCGGACCTTGGCCGCCGAGCCCGCGCTGCCGACGATCCGTCGGGCGCCGAGCAGTCGGGCGATGTGGCCGGTGGCCGTGCCGACCCCGCCCGCGGCGGCGGAGACGAAGAGGTCCTCGCCGCTTCGCAGGGCCGCCGTCCGGGTGAGGGCCGCGTAGGCGGTGAGGCCGGTGCCGCCCAGGATGGAGAGGTACGCCTCCAGCGGCACCCCGTCGTGGCCCCGCAGCTTGCGCGTCCCGTCCACGCCGAGGGTGACCAGGGCGTGGGTCCGCCAGCCCGCGCGGTGGAAGACCAGGTCACCCTCGCGCAGCCCCGGGTCGCGGGAGGCGAGCACCCGGCCCACCGAGCGGCCCTCCAGCGGGGTGTTCAGTTCGAAGCCGCCCTCCCCGCCGTCCATCATGCCCCGGTGGTACGGGTCCACCGAGAGCAGGAGGTTCTCGACGAGCGCGGTGCCGGGACCCGGCCGCGGGACCGGGGAGGCGGCGTAGGTGAAGTCCGTGGTGGTGGGGAAGCCGGTGGGGCGGGCGATCTGGTGGACGGCGTGAGCGGTGTTCGTGGTCATGGGCCCGAGGCTAGGAAGGAATGGGCGGCCCGGGCAGGGGGTTGCGTTCATGGAACGCGCACATCCATGCACATCGCTCATACAACGAGGTGAGAGCCCCCCGTGCCCGACCTGCTGCCCCAAGAGCTGCGGATCCTGGTCGCCGTCGCCGACAGCGGCGGCTTCTCCGCCGCCGCGGCCGCGCTCGGCCTCACCCAGTCGGCCGTCTCGCACGCGGTGCGCGGAAGCGAGACCAAGGTCGGCGCGGTGCTCTTCGATCGCGGCCGGGCCGGGGCCACACCCACCCCGGCGGGGGTGCGGGCCGTCGCCCTCGCCCGCCGGATCCTGCGGATGTACGAGGCCCTCGGCGCGGAGGTCCGGGGCGCGGGCCGCGGCGCGGTGGAGGGGGTGCTGCGGATCGCCGCGTTCCGCAGCGCGGCCCTGCACCTGCTGCCGCCCGCGCTGGAACGGCTCACGGCCCGGCACCCGGGCATCCGCCCCGAGGTCCGCGTGGTGCGCGAGATCGGCGCCGGTACGGCCGGGGAGGTGGCGGCGGGCCGCGCCGACCTGGGCATCGCCACGCTGGGCGGCCCGCAGGACATGGCCCCCGGCCTGCTGACCGGGGTGCTCACGCAGGAGGCGTACCGGCTGGTCCACCCGGCCGGGCACCCGGACCCGAAGGGCCTGCCGCTCATGGACTGGGACGAGAACTGCGGTTCCTGCACCCGCTCCTGGTGGCGGGCCCAGGACTGGATCCCGCGGGCGACGGTCAAGGCGGAGGACGACGCCATGGTGCTGACGATGGTCGGCCGCGGGCTCGGTATGGCGATCATGCCCGAGCTGTCCCTGAGGGAGGCGACCGAGGCGGTGGACATCACCGATCTGGGCCCTGCGGGGCCGGTGAGACAGGTGGGATACGTCACTACGGCGGAATCGGCCTCAACTCTCGCCGTGCGGGCTCTGATCAGGGAACTTCGCTCCGAGAAGGGCTGAAACGGACCCACTGGGCGGGGCTTTCCGGGGGACCGCGCGTCTCAGATAGTAGGAAGCCCGAGTAATTGCCGAGACATACAACGAGACCTGCCCTAGCTTTGTAGAAGCCGAACGTCTCGCCGATCAGGCGAATGGCGGTCGAGAGCGCGCGCCCCTGGCAGGCAACCCCTGCGGCGCACCGCTCCCCGCCTCTTCCGGCGCCTTGAAGGAACCCCTCATCCGTGGCCCCGCCACGCCGTGATCTCAAGGAGTCGATCACCATGACCGCTTCCACCGCCACCCGCCGCGTCCGCCACACCTCCGCCTCGGCCGACGACCGCAAGAACGCCGCCGCCGCCCTCCAGCGCGCCCTCGACCGCCGTGACAACGGCGGGTCGACCGGCCACTGACCTGCGCCGCCCGAGACGTTCTGCGTGCACATTCGTCCACATGGTGGACGCAGAATGTCTGAGGGCTGGGACACGGAGTACGGTTCCGTCATGTCGACCAGCATCAATCTCGCAGTGATCCCCGGTGATGGCATCGGCCAGGAAGTCGTGGCTCAGGGACTCAAGGTCCTTACCGCGGTCCTGCCCCAGGATGTGAAGCTGGAGACCAAGCAATACGATCTCGGCGCCCAGCGCTGGCACCGCACCGGTGAGACCCTCCCGGAGGCGGAGCTCGAAGAGCTCAAGCATCACGACGCGATCCTGCTCGGCGCCATCGGCGACCCCTCGGTCCCCTCCGGCGTGCTGGAGCGCGGTCTGCTGCTGAAGCTCCGCTTCGCCTTCGACCACTTCATCAACCTGCGCCCGTCGAAGCTGTTCCCGAACACGGCCACCCCGCTCGCCGGCCGCCCGGAGATCGACTTCGTCGTGGTCCGCGAGGGCACCGAGGGTCCGTACACCGGCAACGGCGGCAGCCTGCGCACCGGCACCCCCGCCGAGGTGGCCACCGAGGTCAGCATCAACACCGCGTACGGCGTCGAGCGCGTCGTCCGTGACGCGTACGAGCGGGCGAACGCCCGTCCCCGCAAGAAGCTGACGCTGGTCCACAAGAACAACGTCCTCGTGTACGCGGGCCACATGTGGAAGAACATCTTCGACAAGGTCGGCCAGGAGTACCCCGAGGTCACCACCGACTACCTGCACGTCGACGCCGCGACGATCTTCTTCGTCACGCAGCCCGAGCGCTTCGACGTCATCGTCACGGACAACCTCTTCGGTGACATCCTCACCGACCTGGCCGCCGCCGTGACCGGCGGAATCGGCCTCGCCGCCTCCGGGAACATCAACCCGACCGGCGCCTTCCCGTCCATGTTCGAGCCCGTCCACGGCTCGGCCCCGGACATCGCCGGCACCGGCAAGGCCGACCCGACCGCGACGATCCTCTCGGTCGCCCTCCTGCTGCGCCACCTGGGCTACGAGGCCCAGGCCGTCCGCATCGAGGACGCGGTCTCCGCCGACCTCGCGGAGCGTGACGGAACCTTCCGCTCCACCGACGCGATCGGCGACGCCCTCGCCGCTCGAGTAGCCGGCTGACCCGGCAGCTCCACCTCAGGAAGCCGCCGGGTCACAATGGGACCCGGCTGCTTCTCCTGTGCGGCCCCGGGTGCCACCATCTCCCCTGGGCCGCTTTCCCCGCTTCTCCGAAGCCTGCCCGCGCGCGATAATCGAACGCGAGGCCGCGGAATGCGGGGAAGCTCGGACGTCCTAGTACGCCGTGAGCGCGGTCCGCCATACACAACCGGTGAAGGACAAGCACTCATGACGACGCCCACGATCGAGCTCAAGCCCTCCTCGAACCCGCTGTCCGATGCGGAGCGCGAGGCGATCCTGGCCAGCCCCGGCTTCGGCCGCCACTTCACCGACCACATGGTGACGATCAAGTGGACCGAGGGTCGCGGCTGGCACGATGCCGAGCTGGTCCCGTACGCGCCGCTCGCGATCGACCCGGCGAACATGACGCTGCACTACGCGCAGACGATCTTCGAAGGCCTCAAGGCCTACCGCCAGCCCGACGGCACCGTGGCCACCTTCCGCCCCGAGGCCAACGCCGCGCGCTTCCAGTCCTCCGCGCGCCGCATGGCCATGCCGGAGCTGCCGACCGAGCTCTTCATCGAGGCCTGCGACGCGCTGATCAAGCAGGACCGTGCCTGGGTGCCGGACTCCGGCGAAGCCTCGCTCTACCTGCGGCCGTTCATGTTCGCCTCCGAGGTCGGCCTCGGCGTCCGCCCGGCGAACGAGTTCCTCTTCATCGTCATCGCCTCGCCCGCCGGCGCGTACTTCCCCGGTGGCGTCAAGCCCGTGTCCGTCTGGCTCTCCGAGGACTACGTCCGCGCGGTCAAGGGCGGCACCGGCGCGGCCAAGACCGGCGGCAACTACGCGGCCTCGCTGGTCGCGCAGGCCCAGGCGGCCTCCCACGGCTGCGACCAGGTGGTCTGGCTCGACGCCGTCGAGCACCGCTGGATCGAGGAGATGGGCGGCATGAACCTGTACTTCGTGTACGGCGACCGCATCGTCACCCCGGAGCTCACCGGCTCGCTCCTTCCCGGCATCACCCGCGACTCCCTCCTCACCATCGCCCGCGACCTCGGCTACACCGCCGAGGAGGGCCGCCTGACCACCGAGGACTGGCAGCGCGACAACGAGAAGGGCACCCTCACCGAGGTGTTCGCCTGCGGTACCGCGGCCGTCATCACCCCGGTCGGCTCGGTCAAGTCCGAGCGCGCCAACTGGATCCAGGGCGACGGTGAGCCGGGCCAGGTCACCATGCGCCTGCGCAAGGCGCTGCTGGAGCTCCAGACCGGCCACAGCGCCGACACCCACGGCTGGATGCACCCGCTGGGCTAGTCCGCGCAGCGGGCCGCCGCAGGTGGCCCGAAAACCGGGAAGCGCCTCCGGCGAGCGGGAGCGGGGACTGTCGAAGTCCTTGTTCCCGCCCCGTCGGAGGCGCTTTTTCAGGTGAAGAGGCTTACGGGGGCTGATACTTCGCCGCGCCGGAGAGGTCGCCCGGCTCAGATTCCGACCGCGTTGGAAGCGGGCAGCCAGATCTGCAGCTGGTAGACGAAGTCGCTCCAGAGCCCGGTGACGAGGAGTACGCCGACCGCGATGAGGAATCCGCCGCCGATCCTGAGCACCAGCGAGTAGTGCTTCTTGACCCATCCGAACGTCTTCATCGACCGACGGAAGGCGACCGCGGTGAGGATGAAGGGAACGCCCAGTCCCAGGCAGAAGAAGGACACGAGGAGTGCGCCCCGGCCCGGGCTCTCCTGCCCCATGGACAGGCTCATCACGGCTCCGAGGGTCGGGCCCATGCAGGGCGACCACCCGAGCCCGAACGTGAAGCCGAGTACCGGTGCACCGAGCAGTCCGGCTCCGGGCTTCCGGTGGATCCGGAAGTCCCGCTGCGTGAAACCGGGGAGGAATCCCATGAAGGCGAGCCCGAACAGGATCGTCAGGCTTCCCAGAATTATGTTGAGCGTGTCCTTGTATGCGGACAGGGTGTTGCCGAAATACCCGAAGAAGGCGCCCGTGGTGATGAATGGGGCCGAGAATCCGATGACGAACAGGAGCGCGCCCAGAAGCATCCGGCCGCGCTTTTCCTCCCGCGCCTCGGGGTCCAGCGTGGAGGCGGAAAGCCCCGTGACGTAGCCGAGGTATCCCGGGATGAGCGGCAGCACGCAGGGGGAGAAGAACGAGATGATGCCGGCCAGGAGGGCCACCGGTACGGCGGCGACCAGGGTGCCGCTCGTCACCACCGACGTAGTCGATGCCAGGACCACCAGGGCCTCCTTGTTCGCGGCCCGGTCGAGGCACGTGCGCAGACGGTAGGTCTCCCCAGTGTGGCACGCGGCATCCGCACGGCTGCGGTCAGGGTGCGGGCCGGGCGCGGGGGCATCGGAGGCGATAACCACCCTATGTCGATATTCATGCCGTTCTTGGCAATTGCCCGATTAAATCCATGGGACGCGTGTGCGGGCTTCGGGCACGGTCGTGGTTTGGGGTGGGTGATCCGACAGGGGGTCGACCGGGGGCTTGACCAGCCCTTCGGTCAAAAGAACCTGCCCCGAAACGAAGGGGAATGAATTGAAGATCAGTAGGCGGGTCGTACGGCCCGTTTCTGTTGCCCTGATGGTTCCGGCTCTGGCTCTCGGCGCGGCCACGAACGCATTCGCCGACGGCAATGTGTCCTGGCGCAACGTCGCTACCGGGAAATACCTGATGGTCGCGCAGGGAACCTTCGGGATGGTGCTGACCGGAAGTGACAGCACCCCGAGGTGGCGCGAGGTCAAGCAGGGCGACGGATCCTGGCAGCTCAAGGCCCACAAGGGCTCCGGTGATGTCTGCCTCGACAGCAACGCCGCCGGCAATGTCTACCTCCGGAGCTGCCAGGGTGGCAACGACTACCAGAAGTGGTGGGAGACGAAGACCTCCAACGGCTGGAAGATCACGAACAAGGCCACCGGCCGCGTTCTGGACAGCAACCAGACGGGGCAGGTCTACACGCTGCCGGACAACGGCGGCAACTACCAGCGCTGGTCCTGACCGGCGCCCCACGTACGCAGGCCCGCGCCCCGGAGTCTCCGGGGCGCGGGCCTGCGCTCGTACGGGGGAACTTCAGGCGCTCGCCCGCTCCTCGGCGGCGCTGACCGCCGGGGCCGGAACCGGGGCGGGGGAGCGGCGGGCGGTGAGGGCGGTGTACACGAGCCCGCCCGTCAGGCCCGACAGGACGAAGGAGCAGTCCACGCCGCCGGTGAGGGAGAGCAGCGGGCCCTCGTAGAAGGGGGTGGTCACGGCGAGCAGGCCGACGCCGGCGCCGATCGCCCAGGAGGCGGTGGCGGCGAGGTTCCAGCCGGAGCGGAACCAGTAGATCCCGCCCACCGAGCGGCGGTTGAAGACCTGGAGCGCGTCGGCGTCGTAGCGCCCGCGGCAGCGCACGTACCCGATGAGGGTGATCACGGCCCACGGGGTGCCGATCGCGGTCAGTACCAGCACGAACGAGGTCATCGCCGACTGCACGTCCCACTCGAAGGAGCCGATGAAGACGAAGGCTGTGGCGACGGCCGCGGCGACCAGGGTGGCCGTGGTCCGGGTGGCCTTGGGCACGATGGCGTCGAGGTCGAGGCCCATCGAGTAGAGCATCAGCCCGGCGTTGCCCACGGAACCGGCAGCGGCGGCGGCGAGCAGCGGGATCAGGTACCAGAAGGGCGAGGCCGCCACCAGCGGGCCGGCGTACTCCGCTCCGGCCCGGGCCGCGAGCGCCGTGTAGGTGCCGAACAGCTGCGGGATCAGGAGGCCGAAGAGCAGCCCGAAGCCGGTGGCCCAGAAGACCTTGCGGGAGCTGTGCCGGCGCGGGGAGATGTAGCGGGTGTAGTCGCCGAGCAGGGTGATGAAGGCGACCGGGCCGCTGAGCCCGGCGGCGACGGCGGCGAGGATCCAGGTCGGCCAGAAGGAGCCGAGCAGGTACGCGGTCTCCGGCGGGGCGGCGGTGGTGAAGTCCCCGGAGTAGGCGAAGACGCCGACGGCCAGCAGTACCACCATCCCGATGGCCAGAATCTTGCTCATGCGCAGCAGCAGTCGGTAGCCGAAGACGGCCGCGACGACGGTACACGCGGCGAGTCCGCCGTACATCACGCCGCGCGTGACCCCGGTGTCCGGCAGCCCGGTGAGCCGCGAGAGGACGCCCACCATCACGTCGCCGCCGATCCACAGGGTGAGTGCGGTGTAGCCGAGCGAGAGCAGCAGACCCACCACCGAGCCCACGAGCCGGCCGCGGACGCCGAACTGTGCGCCGCTGGAGGTCGAGAGGTTGGTCGCGGTGCGCAGGGAGACGAGCGCCAGCGGCGCGGTGAAGGCGATACCGACGAGCGTGCCGGTCACGATGGCGGTGACCGAGGGCCACAGGCCCAGTCCGAAGGACGGGGGCAGCCAGCCGAAGACGATCACACCGAGGCAGAGGTTGGAGCCGAGAAGGATCGAGATCAGGTCACGGGGACCGCTCGTCCGCTCGTCCTCGGGGATGGTGTCGACTCCGCGCTGTTCGATGGGCATGGGGGGACTCCCTTGGCAGGGCGGGGGGTGGTTGCGCTTTGTTTGAGCGACATTCAATGTGGCCCAAGGCCTGCCCCCAGGTCAATGATTCCCTGCAACGAAATGAAGAGTTAGAGTGATGCTCTAACCCATCGACTCAAGAGGTGGTGGATCGGCGTGCGGCTGACCCCTACGGAGCGCGACCGGCTGCTGCTCCGCAGCGCTGCGGAGCTGGCCAGGGCCCGGCGGGCCCGTGGCCTGAAACTGAATGTCCCGGAGGCCACCGCGCTGATCGCGGACACGGTCTGCGAGGCGGCGCGCGACGGCAAGCGGCTCGCGGAGGCCATCGAGGAGGGCCGCGGCGTGCTGGGTCCCGACGATGTCCTGCCCGGCGTCGCCGACGTGGTCGCCGAGGTCCACGTGGAGGCCGTCTTCGACGACGGATCCCGCCTCGCGGTGGTCTCGTCCCCCATCCAGGGCGCGGTCCCGCTCGGCGACGACGCGCCGGGCGCGGTCGTCCCCGGCCCCGGCGCCCCCCAGCCCGAGCCGGTCCTGCACCTGCACGTGCGCAACACCGCCGCCGTTCCGGTGAGTGTGACCTCGCACTTCCACTTCTTCGAGGCGAACCCGCGGCTGGACTTCGACCGGGCCGCCGCCTACGGGATGCGGTTGTGCGTGCCGGCGGGCTCGTCCGTGCGGTTCGATCCCCACGGCGAGGGTGAGGTCGGTCTGGTCCCCATCGGTGGGGACCGGATCGCGATCGGTTTCGCGGGGTTGGTCGACGGGCCTCTGGACGCGCCCGGGGCCAAGGACGAGGCGCTGCGTCGTGCGGCGGCCTGCGGCTACCTCGGCGTCAGTGCCGAGCACGAGGACGGAGATCTGGTGTGAGCAGGAAGACCGCGCACAGCGACCACTGTGCGCCGGGCGGTCGGCACATCGACCCGCACGAGTACGCGTCCGTCTTCGGCCCGCGGGCCGGGGACCGGGTCCGGCTGGGCGACTCCGGGCTCACCGTCCGGGTCGAGTACGACGCGCAGAAGCCGGGCGACGAGTTCCTGGCCGGTTTCGGCAAGACCGCCCGTGACGGCCTGCACCTGAAGGCGGCGGCGGTCCGTGAGACGTGCGACGTGGTGATCAGCAACGTGCTGGTCATCGACGCCGTCCTCGGTATCCGCAAGGTGTCGATCGGTATCCGCGAGGGTCGGATCCACGCGATCGGGCGGGCCGGCAACCCGGACACCCTGGACGGGGTCGACGTGGTCGTCGGCACCGGCACCTCGATCGTGTCGGGGGAGGGGCTGATCGCGACGGCCGGGGCCGTGGACACCCATGTCCACCTGCTCTCCCCGCGGATCATGGAAGCCTCCCTCGCCGCAGGCGTCACCACGATCATCGGCCAGGAGTTCGGCCCCGTCTGGGGCGTCGGCGTCAACTCCCCGTGGGCGCTGAAGCACGCCTTCAACGCCTTCGACGCCTGGCCCGTCAACATCGGCTTCCTCGCCCGCGGCTCCTCCTCCGACGCCGCCCCGCTGGTCGAAGCCCTCACCGAGGGCGGCGCGTCCGGCTTCAAGGTGCACGAGGACATGGGCGCGCACACCCGGGCCCTGGACACGGCGCTACGGGTGGCCGAGGAGCACGACGTGCAGGTCGCCCTGCACAGCGACGGCCTCAACGAGTGCCTGTCCGTCGAGGACACCCTGCGCGTCCTGGACGGCCGGACCATCCACGCTTTCCACATCGAGGGCTGCGGCGGCGGACACGTCCCCAACGTGCTCAAGATGGCGGGCGTGCCGAACGTCATCGGCTCCTCCACCAATCCCACGCTGCCCTTCGGCCGGGACGCGGTCGCCGAGCACTACGGCATGATCGTCTCGGTCCACGACCTCAAGCCCGACCTCCCCGGCGACGCCGCCATGGCCCGCGACCGGATCCGCGCCGGCACGATGGGCGCCGAGGACGTACTGCACGACCTGGGCGCGATCGGCATCACCTCCTCCGACGCCCAGGGCATGGGACGCGCCGGCGAGACGATCCGCCGCACCTTCGCCATGGCCGCCAAGATGAAGGGCGAACTCGGCCCGATGGACGGCGACGGCGAGGGCGACGACAACGCCCGCGTCCTGCGCTACATCGCCAAACTCACCATCAACCCCGCCATCGCCCACGGACTCGCCCACGAGATCGGCTCCATCGAAGTCGGCAAACTCGCCGACATCGTCCTGTGGCGCCCCCCGTTCTTCGGCGCCAAACCCCAACTCGTCCTCAAGTCCGGCTTCCCGGCCTACGGAGTCACCGGCGACCCCAACGCCGCCACCGACACCTGCGAACCACTCGTCCTCGGCCCGCAGTTCGGCTCGTACGGGGCCACGGCCGCCGACATCTCCGTCGCCTTCGTCTCCGCCGCGGCCGCGGCCCTCGGCAGCGACGAGATGCCGACCCGCCGGCGCCGCGTGGCCGTCCGCGGCACCCGGGGGATCGGCCCCAAGGACCTGCTGCTCAACTCCCGGGTGGGCGCGGTCGATGTGGACGCGCGCAGCGGACTGGTCTCCCTCGACGGGGAACCGCTGCGCTCCGAAGCTGCCGAATCGGTCTCCCTCAACCGCCTGTACTTCCTGTAAGTCAGCACAGCCCGTAAGGACCTGCCTGCCATGACCAAGCCTGTGAACCACGGCTTCCGGATGCCTGCCGAGTGGACGCCCCACGAGCGCACCTGGATGGCCTGGCCCAGCCCCAACTCCACCTTCACCAACGCGCAGGAACTCGCCGAGGCCCGCGAGGCCTGGGGCGCCGTCGCCCGCGCCGTCCGCGCGTACGAGCCGGTGACCCTCGTGGTCTCGCCCGGTGACGCGGAGAGCGCCCGTGCCATCGTCGGCGACGACGTACAGCTGGTCGAGCAGGAGCTCGACGACGCCTGGATGCGCGACATCGGCCCGACCTTCGTCACCAACGACGCCGGCGAGCTCGCCGCCGTCGACTGGACCTTCAACGGCTGGGGCGCCCAGGAGTGGGCCCGCTGGGACCACGACTCCAAGATCGCGCGCCATGTCTCGGACGTGATCGGCACCCGCACCTACAGCACCGAGCTCGTCAACGAGGGCGGCGCCATCCACGTCGACGGCGAGGGCACCGTCCTGCTCACCGACACCGTCCAGCTCGGCGAGGGCCGCAACCCCGGCTGGACCCGTCAGCAGGTGGAGGCCGAGATCCACGCCCACCTCGGCACCACCAAGGCGATCTGGCTGCCGTACGGCCTGGCCGGCGACTACGGCACCTACGGCACCCAGGGCCACGTCGACATCGTCGCGGCCTTCGCCCGCCCCGGGGTCGTCATGGTCCACACCCAGCCCGACCCGGCCCACCCGGACCACGAACGCTGCAAGACCATCGCGGCCATCTTGCGCGCGTCCACCGATGCCCGCGGGCGGCAGCTGGAGGTCGTGGAGGTCCCGGCGCCGACCGTGCTGGAGGAGGACGGGGAGTGGGTGGACTACTCGTACATCAATCACTACCTGTGCAACGGCGGTGTCGTGCTGTGCGCCTTCGACGACCCGCGTGACGAGGAGGCCGCCGAGATCTTCCGCGGACTGTTCCCCGAGCGCACCGTGACCCTCGTCGACGCACGTACGATTTTCGCCGGGGGTGGCGGCATTCATTGCATCACCCAGCAGCAGCCGAAGGTCTGATCCGCAGACGACCGGCAGCCGACCGACAAGGAGTGGGTCCATGGTGGCGGGTGGAGTACCGGTACGCGCGGCGCGGAAGAACGCGCCCCCGCGCGAGGACGTACTCGTCGCCGCCATGGCCACGATCGCCGAGCGCGGCCTGGAAGGCCTGACCATGGCCGGACTGGGCCGCGAGGTCGGCATGAGCAGCGGCCACCTCCTCTACTACTTCCGCAGCAAGGACGAGCTCCTGCTGCAGACCCTGGAGTGGAGCGAGGCGGAGCTGGGCGGCGAGCGGAGGGCCCTGCTCGCCCGCCGCGGCCCGGTGAGCGAACGCCTGCAGGCGTACGTGGACCTGTACGTGCCCACCCGCCCCCGCGACCCGCACTGGACGCTGTGGCTGGAGGTCTGGAACCGCTCCCAGAACGCGGGCCCTCAGGAGCGCGACCGGCAGGCGGCCATCGAGGGCGCCTGGCACCGCGACCTGGTGGCCCTCCTCGCCGAGGGCATCTCGCGCGGGGAGTTCCGCCCGGTCGACGCCGAGCGCGTGGCGACCCGCGTCCGGGCCCTGCTCGACGGATTCAGCATCCAGCTGGCGGTGGGCCTGCCGACCCTGGACCGCACGGCGATCCTCGCCCACGTGAGGGAATTCCTGGTGGAGAACCTCTCCCCGCAGCGCTAGGTCGTCTCTTTCGGATCTTGTCGGGCCCGACAAGATCCGAAAGAGACGACCTAGGGGGGTCCGTGGACCGCCCGCGCGACACAGTGCCCGCATGGTGAGATGCCTGTCCATCGACGGTGGGCGATGTGGCAGACTGCCGGCGTGCCTGCTCAGCTCATGATTATCGCCAGCAGCGCGCCGGTCCCCAGTGGCCGCTGAACCGCGGAAGAACTTCGCGGAAGCGGCCACCGTGCCTCGGACCCGCGCGCAGACCTCTCGCTACCCGCGAGGGGTTTTTTCGTTTCCCGGACCATCCGTACCGGGAACGGACCGCGCGCGATGATGGGGGCAGTGACGGCGGCCTGCCCCCTCAGGCGGGCATCCGGAACCACTCATCCGACAGGAGTCAGATCAGCATGACGACGACACCAGAGGCGGCGACTGCGCTGTCCGAAGGCCTGGACGACAGCTTCCACGTCTTCGACACCACCCTGCGCGACGGCGCGCAGCGCGAGGGCATCAACCTCACCGTCGCCGACAAGCTGACGATCGCCCGGCACCTGGACGACTTCGGAGTGGGCTTCATCGAGGGCGGCTGGCCCGGCGCCAACCCTCGGGACACCGAGTTCTTCTCCCGGGCCCGCGCGGAGATCTCCTTCAAGAACGCCCAGCTGGTCGCCTTCGGCGCGACCCGGCGCGCGGGCGGCTCGGCCGCCCAGGACCCGCAGGTGCGGGCCCTGCTGGAATCCGGCGCCCCGGTCATCACGCTCGTCGCCAAGTCCCACGACCGCCACGTCGAACTCGCCCTGCGCACCACCCTCGACGAGAACCTGGAGATGGTCCGCGACACCGTCTCCCACCTGGTCGCCCAGGGCCGCCGCGTCTTCGTCGACTGCGAGCACTTCTTCGACGGCTACCGGGCCAACCCGGAGTACGCCAAGTCCGTCGTCCGCGCCGCCCACGAGGCCGGCGCCGACGTGGTCATCCTCTGCGACACCAACGGCGGCATGCTGCCCGCCCAGGTGACCGCGACCGTCGCCACCGTCCTCGCCGACACCGGCGCCCGCCTGGGCATCCACGCCCAGGACGACACCGGCTGCGCCGTCGCCAACACCCTGGCCGCGGTGGACGCGGGCGCCACCCACGTCCAGTGCACGGCGAACGGGTACGGCGAACGCGTCGGCAACGCCAACCTCTTCCCCGTGGTCGCCGCCCTGGAGATCAAGTACGGGCGCAAGGTGCTCCCCGACGGTGCGCTCGCCGAGATGACCCGCATCTCGCACGCCATCGCCGAGGTCGTGAACCTCACCCCCTCCACGCACCAGCCCTACGTCGGCGTCTCCGCCTTCGCGCACAAGGCGGGCCTGCACGCCTCGGCCATCAAGGTCGACCCCGACCTCTACCAGCACATCGACCCCGAGCGGGTCGGCAACACCATGCGGATGCTGGTCTCCGACATGGCCGGCCGCGCCTCCATCGAGCTCAAGGGCAAGGAGCTCGGCGTCGAGCTGGGCGGGGACCGCGCACTGATCTCCCGGGTCGTGGAGCGGGTCAAGGAGCGCGAGCTCAAGGGCTACACCTACGAGGCCGCCGACGCCTCCTTCGAACTGCTGCTGCGCGCCGAGGCCGAAGGCCGCGCCCGCAAGTACTTCCGCATCGAGTCCTGGCGGGCCATCGTCGAGGACCGCCCGGACGGCACCCACGCCAACGAGGCCACGGTCAAACTGTGGGCCAAGGGCGAGCGGATCGTCGCCACGGCGGAGGGCAACGGCCCGGTCAACGCGCTGGACCGGGCGCTGCGGGTGGCGCTGGAGCGGTTCTACCCGCAGCTCGCCAAGTTCGAGCTCGTCGACTACAAGGTCCGCATCCTGGAGGGCACGCACGGTACGGAGTCCACGACCCGCGTGCTGATCGCCACGACCGACGGCGAGCGCGAGTGGTCCACGGTCGGGGTGGCCCAGAACGTGATCGCGGCGTCCTGGCAGGCCCTGGAGGACGCGTTCACCTACGGCCTGCTGCACGCGGGCGTCGAACCGGCCGAGTAGCCCGCGCCGGGTCCGTGTCCGCCGGACCCCACCTCGCCGGGCTTCGACCCGGCGAGGCCCTTATGTCCAGCTCACACGGGAAAGTACCGGTTCCGGTAGCGTCTTCGATATGAAGACCAGGCTGATGTCCATACGCTTCGGGGCGCTGCTGTCCGGTCTGCTGCTGGGGCTGTCGGCGACCGCCCTGGTGGCCGCGCCGCAGGCGTCCGCGGCCGACGGGGTCGCCGCCGTGGGGGAGGCCCTCAAGCAGGGTCCGGTCTACGTGGCCCCCGGGGCCGAGGCGCAGCTGTCCACGGCCCAGGCGGACGCGCTCGCGAAGAAGATCAAGGACGCCGGGAAGCCGGTGTTCGTGGCCGTGCTGCCGGCGACCGCCGAGTTCCCCCAGGACAAGGTGCTCGGCGCGGTCCGTGCCGAGACCGGGATCACCGGGCTCTACGCGATCCGGCTCGGCGACGGCTTCAAGGCGGGCGCCGACAAGACGGTCATGCCGAACAACGCCGTACGCAACCTCACCGAGGCCGTGAAGACCGGCGCACCGGTGGACGCGAACACCCAGCTCGACAACTTCGTGGACCAGGCCCTGACCCAGGTCAAGGGCAGCGCCCCCGCTTCCTGGGGCACCACCGGAGCCGAGCAGGGCGCCCCGGTCGGCGCCCTGATCGCCCTCGGGGCGGTGGCCGTGGTGGGCGGCGGCGGTGCGTACGCGCTGGTCCGCCGTAACCGGAAGCAGAAGGAAGAGACCCGGCGCGAGGCCATCGCCCGGCTGAGCGTGGTCGTCGACGAGGACATCACCGCCTTCGGCGAGGAGCTGGAGCGGCTCGACTTCCACCCCGGCGAGCCCGGCGCCGACGACGCCATGCGGGGGGACTACGAGCAGGGGCTCGACTCGTACGAGAAGGCCAAGCAGATCATGGCCTCGGTGCAGCGCCCCGATGAGGTCAAGGGCGTCACCCAGGCTCTGGAGGACGGCCGCTTCGCGCTGGCCACCCTCGACGCGCGCCGGCAGGGCAGGCCGCTTCCCGAGCGCCGCTCGCCCTGCTTCTTCGACCCGCGCCACGGGCCGAGCACCGAGGACGCCACCTGGGCTCCGGCCGGCGGGGCGGCCCGTACCGTGCCGGTCTGCACGGCGGACGCGGTACGACTGCGCGACGGTCTGGACCCGGCGGTCCGTACGGTCGAGACCGAACGTGGGCCGCGGCCGTACTACGACGCCGGCCCGGCGTACGGTCCCTGGGCCGGCGGGTACTTCGGCGGCGGCATCCTGCCCGGTCTGTTGGTGGGCACGATGCTCGGTTCGATGATGTCCAGCCCCGCCTACGCCTCGGATTTCGGCGGCGGTGCGGGCAGCGGCTTCGAGGGCGGGGACGTCTCCGGCGCCGACTTCGACCCGTCCGACTTCGGCGGCGGGGACTTCGGCGGCGGGGGGTTCGACGGGGGCGGCGGCTTCGACGGCGGGGGCGGGTTCTGACCGCCCCCGGTTCCGGCGTCCCGGCGGTCGAGCGTCAGGCCTGCTTGATGGCCGAGATGTCGAAGGTCAGCTTCACCTTGTCGCTGACCATCACACCGCCGGCCTCCAGGGCGGCGTTCCACGTCAGGCCCCAGTCGGAGCGCAGGATCTCGGTGGAGCCCTCGAAACCGACGCGCTCGTTGCCGTAGGGGTCGGTGGCCGAGCCGTTGAACTCCAGGTCGATGGAGAGCGGGCGCGTGACGTCCTTGATGGTCAGCTCACCGGTGATGCGGTAGGCGTCCCCGCCGAGCTGACGCGCCTCGGTGGAGCGGAAGGTCATCAGCGGGAAGGTCTCGGCGTCGAAGAAGTCGCCGCCGCGCAGGTGACCGTCGCGGTCGGCGATGCCGGTGTCCACGGAGGCGATCTTGACGTCGATGGAGGCGGTGGAGCGCGCCGGGTCGGCGCCGTCCAGGTGCAAGGTGCCCTCGTGCTCGGTGAAGGCCCCGCGGACGTTGGTGACCATGGCGTGGCGGACGGTGAAGCCGATGCTGCTGTGGGCGGGGTCGATGACGTAGTCACCGGTGAGGGCGGCGAGCGCCGGGTCCACTGCCAAGGTGGCGACGGCGGCGCCGTCCTGGACGTTCACGTTCTGGTTGCGGCGGGTGAAGAGACCCATGACTTGCTCCTCGGTCGTGTGCTGCTCGGTCGAATAATCTGTTGAATCTTCAACGACTTCAACGAGGACGACGCTAGACCCATTCCGTTCAAATTTCAACATCTAGGCGAGGTGTCAGGTCTTTTTGTGAAGGTCCCACAACGGGCGGGTGCCCCGTCTGGCGGAGTCCGTACATCCACCGGGCGTACTGTGCGGGCCGGACAGCGGAAGACTCCCGAGACTGTGCGGAATGAACGGAGGTTTTTCATCGCGATCTTCGTAAGGTCGGTACATGACCGTTGTGGACCAGACCCCGAGCGAGCCGACGGACGCCCGCGGGCGCGTGGCCGAGCTGCACTCCCTGCGTGAGCAGGCGAGGCGTGGCCCCAGTGACCGCGCGACCGAGACGCAGCACGCGAAGGGCAAGCTGACCGCCCGTGAGCGCATCGCGTTGCTGCTCGACGAGGGTTCCTTCCGGGAGGTCGAGCAGCTGCGTCGGCACCGGGCGACCGGGTTCGGCCTGGAGAACAAGAAGCCCTACACCGACGGTGTGATCACCGGGTGGGGCACGGTCGAGGGCCGTACGGTCTTCGTCTACGCGCACGACTTCCGGATCTTCGGCGGCGCGTTGGGTGAGGCCCACGCGACGAAGATCCACAAGATCATGGACATGGCCATCGCGGCCGGTGCCCCGCTGGTCTCGCTGAACGACGGCGCCGGCGCCCGTATCCAGGAGGGCGTCTCGGCGCTGGCCGGCTACGGCGGCATCTTCCAGCGCAACACCAAGGCCTCGGGTGTCATCCCGCAGATCTCGGTCATGCTGGGCCCCTGCGCCGGTGGCGCCGCCTACTCCCCGGCGCTGACGGACTTCGTGTTCATGGTCCGGGAGACCTCGCAGATGTTCATCACCGGCCCGGACGTGGTCCGCGCGGTGACCGGCGAGGAGATCACCCAGAACGGCCTCGGCGGCGCCGACGTGCACGCCGAGACCTCCGGCGTCGCGCACTTCGCGTACGACGACGAGGAGACCTGCATCTCCGAGGTCCGCTACCTCATCTCGATGCTGCCCTCCAACAACCGCGAGAACCCGCCCGTCCACGAGACGAGCGACCCGGCCGACCGCCGCAGCGAGGTCCTCCTGGACCTGGTGCCCGCGGACGGCAACCGCCCGTACGACATGCTCAAGGTCATCGAGGAACTCGTCGACGAAGGCGACGTCCTGGAGATCCACGAGCGCTGGGCCCGCAACATCATCTGCGCGCTGGCCCGGATGAACGGCCAGGTCGTCGGCATCGTCGCCAACCAGCCCGGCCACCTCGCCGGTGTCCTGGACATCGAGGCCTCCGAGAAGGCCGCGCGGTTCGTCCAGATGTGCGACGCCTTCAACATCCCGATCATCACGCTGCTGGACGTCCCCGGCTTCCTGCCGGGCGTCGACCAGGAACACGGCGGCATCATCCGCCACGGCGCCAAGCTGCTGTACGCGTACTGCAACGCCACCGTCCCGCGGATCTCCCTGATCCTGCGCAAGGCCTATGGCGGCGCGTACATCGTCATGGACTCCCAGTCCATCGGCGCGGACATCACCTACGCCTGGCCGACCAACGAGATCGCCGTGATGGGCGCCGAGGGCGCGGCCAACGTCATCTTCCGCAAGCAGATCGCGGACGCCGAGGACCCCGAGGCCATGCGCGTGCGGATGGTCAAGGAGTACAAGGCCGAACTGATGCACCCGTACTACGCGGCGGAGCGCGGTCTCGTCGACGACGTCATCGACCCGGCCGAGACCCGCGAGGTCCTGGTCAGCGCCCTCGCGATGCTCCGCAACAAGCACGCCGATCTGCCGTCCCGCAAGCACGGCAACCCGCCGCAGTAACCGCGAAGGAGACCTGCCACCACATGAGCATCACCGCCACAGACACCCTGCTGAAGGTCGAGAAGGGCAACGCCGCCCCCGAGGAACTGGCCGCGATCACCGCGATCCTCCTCGCCCGCGCCGCCGCCACGCCCGAGGAGACCCCGGCACGCGTGCCCGGCCAGGCCGGCTGGCGCCGCCTGGAGCGCACGCCCGGCTTCCGCGCCCCGCACAGCTGGCAGGGCTGAGTTCCCGAGCCCGCAAGGCCCCGCACCCGTCCAGGGTGCGGGGCCTTCCGCGTACCCGTCGTCCCCGCCGAGGGCGCCGGCCGCGCGAAGCCCCGTAGGCGCCCGGGAGACGGCGGACCGTGGTGCGGGGGCGCGGCGGCATGACGAAGGCCCCCGCGTCGCGTGACACAGGGGCCTGTCGGGTGCGGCAGGACTGCTACCGCAGGCGCGCCATGAGGGCGTGCTCGACGAGCGTGATGAGCGCGCTCTTGGCGTCCGCGCGGTGGCGGGCGTCGGTGGTGATGATCGGGGCGTCCGGGCCGATCTGCAGGGCCTCGCGGACTTCCTCCGGCGTGTAGGCCTGGTTCCCGTCGAAGCCGTTGAGGGCCACGACGAACGGCAGGCCGCTGTTCTCGAAGTAGTCGACGGCGGGGAAGCAGTCGGCGAGGCGGCGCGTGTCCACGAGGACGACGGCGCCGATGGCGCCGCGGACCAGGTCGTCCCACATGAACCAGAAGCGGTCCTGGCCCGGGGTACCGAAGAGGTACAGGATCAGGTCCTGGTCGAGCGTGATGCGGCCGAAGTCCATGGCGACGGTGGTGGTCGTCTTGTCACCGGTGTGGGTGAGGTCGTCGATCCCGGCCGAGGCGCTGGTCATCACGGCTTCGGTGCGCAGCGGGTTGATCTCGGAGACCGCGCCGACGAACGTGGTCTTGCCCACGCCGAAGCCGCCCGCCACCACGATCTTCGCGGAGGTGGTGGAGCGGGGAGCCGCTCCGCCGTTAGAGCTTGCGAAGTCCACTGAGCACCCTTTCGAGCAGTGTCACATCTGGCTGGCCACCGGCAGACTCGTCGCCGCCGGGCTGGTGAATGGCGACAAGGCCCGCCTCCGCCAGGTCGGCGACGAGGATACGGGCGACACCAAGAGGAATGGAGAGAAGTGCCGAGATCTCCGCTACGGATTTGATCTCCTGGCACAGGCGGCAGATGCGCTGGTGCTCGGGCAACTGCCCTTGCAGACGCGCGGGATCCGCCGTGGTACTGACCAGCGCCTCGATGGCGAGCTGGTAGCGCGGCCGAGTACGGCCGCCGGTCATCGCGTACGGACGCACCAGCGGGTTGTGGGCCTTCGGCGCCGGCTGCCGCGCGGCGCGCGGAGGCGGCTGCTGAGGCATCTGGTACTGGGGCTGCTGGGGCTGTCCGTACTGCTGCTGCTGGTAGGGATGCTGCTCCGGCACCGGCCGGCTGGGCGCGGAGGGAAAGTTGAAGCGGTTCTGGTCGTGCCCACCCTGCGGCTGCTGCGCGCCGCCATAAGGATGTCCTCCGGGTGTTGTCACGTTTCCTCCTCCGACTCCAAGAACGCAGTACTCCCTGTGGAACCGCGCCACCGCACCCTATGGTGCGATGGCGCGAAACGCACTGCCTGTCTGCTAGTTGAGAAGACTTCCTTGCAGCTCGGCACGCAGGTCCGGAGTGAGGACACTGCCCGCGCGATCCACCAGAAGAGCCATCTCATAGCCTACGAGGCCGATGTCGCACTCCGGGTGCGCGAGCACTGCGAGGGACGATCCGTCCGAGACGGACATGAGGAAGAGGAATCCTCGATCCATCTCGACCACGGTCTGGTTGACGGCGCCACCCTCGAAGATGCGGGAGGCACCGGCGGTCAGCGAGGTCAGTCCGGAGGCCACGGCCGCCAGCTGATCGGCGCGGTCGCGGGGGAATCCTTCGGACATCGCCAGAAGGAGTCCGTCGGCGGAGACCACCACCGTGTGGGACACCCCGGGGGTGTTGTCCACGAAGTTGGTGATCAACCAGTTCAGGTTCTGTGCCGCCTGGCTCATCGAACTCAACTAACGCTCCTGCTGGTAAGTGGGGTCGATGTGGTAACTGCCGGTCGCCGGTCCGTTGTTGCCGGCCTGACGGCCCTGCTGGATACCGCGTCGGAGGTTGGTCAGACGGCCACGGACGTCGTCCGGGGCGCGTGAGACCTGGGGACCCGCCTGCGCCTCGGCCTGCTGCTGCGCGGTGCCGGCCACGAGGTTCGCCCGCGGGACCCGGCGGGGCAGGCCCGAGGTCGTGATGCCGCCTGCGGCGGGCTGACGCACGCGTTCGGCCTGGCGCATCAGTTCGTCGTTCGGCGAGGACCGCCAGCTGACGGTCGGCGTGGTGCCGGTCGCCGTGCCGGCGGACTCCGCGGCCGGCTCCTGGCCGCGCTTCGGCAGTTGCTGCTGCGGCGCCGGGGCGGCCGGAGCGGACTGCTGACCCTGCTGGGGGATGGTCGTGGCCGGTCCCTGCGCGGGGGGCTGCTGCCCCTCCTCGCGGAACCAGTTCGACTCCAGGGTGTCGAAGATCGGGCTGCGGGCGTCGCCGGAGCTCGGGGCCGGGGGCAGGGCCTCCGGCCGGTGAGCCTGCGGCAGCCGCGGGGTCTCGGGGCGCGCGGACGGTGCGGGTGCGTACCCGTTGCCGGCCTGCGGAGCCTGAGCCTGGGGCTGCTGCGGGGCGTGGCCGCCGACACCGGGGCCGCCGGGACGCTGGGGCTGGTAGCCCGGGCGCTCGAACTGGCCGGTGGTGGACGGGTTCATGGGGCCCCGCACGTCCGGACGCTCGAACTGTCCGGTCGTGCTGTTGCCGCCGTCCGCCTGGGGCATCGGGGCGTTGAAGTCCGGGCGGGCGAACTCGGCCGTCGAGCCGGGGCCCGAGAGCTCGTCGTGACCGCGGGCCTGGTCGCTGCCCCAGCTGGTGGTCTGCGGGCCGGGGAGCTCGGCACGGGGAGCGCCACCGCGCGGCGGGAGCTGCGGGCGCGGGCCGTTCGGAGCCGGTGCCGCGGGAGCGGCCGGCTGCTGGGGCTGCTGCTGCGCCTGCTGCTGCGGCTGCTGGGGACGCTCGAAGCCGTTGCCCTGCGGGTATCCGGTCGGACCGGAAGCCGGACGGGCCTGCGAGCCACCACCGAATCCGGCACTGGCGACCGGACCGCGGGCCGGCAGCGGCGCACCGGAACCGAAGGCACCCTGACCCTGACCCGCGGTGGTCGGACCCTGCTGCGGACGGCCACCGGGAGCACCGGGACCACCCTGCTGCGGGCGACCGCCCTGCGGGCCCTGCGGACGCTGACCGGCGCCGTCGCGACCCGGCAGCGCGGCGCGCTGGCCGCCACCGGCGACCTGACCGCGCTGCGGGCCCGAGCCCACGGACGGACGCGCGGGCGCACCGCCCACGGCACCCTGCGCACCGGGAGCACCCGGAGCGCCACCGGGGCCGCCCTGACCACCCTGGCCCGGCATCGGAGCCGGCTTCTTGCCGCCCTGGGCGACGTCGACCGGCAGCATGACGAGGGCCGTCGTACCACCCGAGTCGGAGGGGCGCAGCTGGATGCGGATGCCGTGTCGCAGGGACAGGCGGCCGACCACGAACAGGCCCATGCGGCGGGAGACGGAGACGTCCACGGTCGGCGGCGACGCGAGTCGCTCGTTGATCGCGGCGAGGTCCTCGGGGGAGAGGCCGATACCGGTGTCGTGGATCTCGACGAGCACGCGGCCGTCGGGCAGTGCGTGACCGGTGACCTTGACCTTGGTCTGCGGGGAGGAGAACGAGGTGGCGTTCTCCAGCAGCTCGGCGAGGACGTGCACGAGGTCGTTGACCACGCGGCCGGCGACATCGGTGCCGGGCACCGAGGCCAGCTCGACACGCTCGTACTGCTCCACCTCGGAGGCGGCGGCACGGAGCACGTCGACCAGCGGGACGGGGCGGGTCCACCGGCGGCCAGGCTCCTCGCCCGCGAGGACGAGGAGGTTCTCACCGTTACGGCGCATGCGGGTCGCGAGGTGGTCGAGCTTGAAGAGCGAGGACAGCTGGTCCGGGTCGGCCTCGCGGGACTCCAGCTCGGAGATGAGCGAGAGCTGGCGCTGGATGAGGCCCTGCGAACGGCGCGAGAGGTTGGTGAACATCGCGTTGACGTTGCCTCGCAGGAGGGCCTGCTCGGCGGCGAGGCGGACGGCCTCGCGGTGCACGTCGTCGAAGGCCGCGGCCACCTGGCCGATCTCGTCGCGGGTGTGCAGACCGACGGACTCCACCGTCGTGTCCACGTCCTGCGGGTCGGACTCCGACAGCTGCTTGACGAGCTCGGGCAGCCGGTCCTGGGCGACGCGCGTCGCGGTGTCCTGCAGGCGGCGCAGCGAGCGGATCATCGACCGGGCCATGACGAAGGCGCCGACGAGGGAGACACCGAGGACGAGGAGGATCAGGGCACCGTTGATGATGGCGTCCTGCTGGGCCTCGTTCTTCAGCTCACGGGCCTTCTGCTCCATCTCCTCGAGCAGCGTCAGCTCGATGACCTTCATGGCCTGGAGCTTCGTGCCGTCGGCGTCGTACCAGTCGAGCCACGAGCGGTTCTTCTCCCGGAGGAACGCGTCCTGGCTGGCCAGGACACGGCGGGAGTAGCCGTCGGCGGTGGAGATCTCGGAGTTGCTGTCGCCCAGACCGGCGAGGAGCTCCTCGGTGCGGCCCTGGTAGACGAGTCCGAAGGTCGTCTTCGCCTGCTGCTCGCCCTTCTGGGCGGAGAGGGCGTAGAGCCGGTCGTTCTCCTTCAGCTCACCCTGACGCTCATTGGTGTCGGGGAGCGAGGCGGCGATGATCGCGCGCTGGATGGAGGCGTATTCCTTGGCGGCGGAGAACGCGGCCAGGGCACGGGTACGCTTGATCATCTCCGGGTTGGAGGTGGCCTGCGCCATGTCCTGGGAGAGCGAGAGCAGCGAGACGATGACCGCGTTGTACTCACTGACGGTCTGCTGGGCGCCGTTGACGTAGGCCCGGGTGCGGATCGTCTCGATGTTGGTGAGCTGGCGACCGATCTGCAGGACGTTGTTACGGATCGACCGGAGCGTGTCGTCCTTCTCGCCCGTGCTGTCGACCTTGTCGGTCGCGGCGGCGAAGGCCTTGGCGGCGGTGTCCGTCTGCTGACGGACGACGTCGACCTGGCTGGTGGTCCTGCCCCTGGAGAGGGAGAGCGGACCCGCGGAGAGGTCGCGCTCCTCCTGGAGCATGGCGGCCAGGTTGGTGGCCTGTCGCGTCATCGTCGTCAGCAGCTGCATGTGCTCCAGCTGCGCGATGTCGTTGAGCGAGTCGTTGATACGGAAACCACCGAGCGTGGTGGCGGCGACGACCGGCAGGGTCAGCAGCGACACCAGTCGCGTGCTGATGCGCCAGTTCTGCATGGCGAGACGAGAACCGGGCCCGCTGGGGGCCTTCGGTATCGCCACGTCCTGCTCAGCCGGTCCGGCAGGCGCGGCGGGTGCGGCTTTCGCCTTGACCCTGGCCTTCACGGACTTCCCACGGCCCTTCGCCTTCACCGCGGCGGAGGTGTCGGGGCCTGCGCCTTCGACAGCCGGCCCGCGGTTCTGGGCGTGCTGGGGCGAGGAGCCACGGTCGGTCCCGCCGCGCGGCTCCTGCTCCGCCGCAGCGCTGCCATCCCTCTTGAATCGTCCCTGCACTAGCGTCGCAACCTCTGGACCAGGCGTCCCGCCGGGCGACCGGTGGGACGGTGTCGAGTCGTGGGGCACTTGCCGCCCCATGGTGGTCGTCGGTGACCGGCGCGTCTTCCTCTCTTTGCCACCGCGCTCGGCGCGGTGTCGCGCCACCTGCGCGCCGGCTGATTCCCGCGGCGGTCCCGCGAATTCCAGCACAGTGGAGGATCTCCAACAAGGTGCGAGTATCGGCCCGGAGAGTCGGTTACGGCTTGTGATGGAAGGGCTACGCGATGTGCGACTGCATTCGGTAGAAACCGGACTTACGCCATCCAAACAACGCGGCCGTCAAGGTGTCCCAGTCGAGATGATCAGGAGCGGAATGGCGCATTCAGTGGCGCAATGTCCGTTTTGGGGGGTGGAGTTGACTGTCCATTATGCCGGTAATGTCCGGTCAAGGGTGAGCAAACTCACATAGCCGTGGCCATTACTTCCTGGTTCGCCGGGGGATTCAGATGTTTAGCCTTGCCCCTTAAAGGGTTGGCGCCAGGGTTGGTGCATGCGACAGCCGACACTCACAGATCGAACCGAGGACCCCGAACTCCGATGAAGACGACGACGATGTTCCGCAACATAGCCAACCCCCGCCGCACGACCCTCGCGCACCTCAAGGACGCCGAGGAACTGCAGGCGGCACCGGCCACCCCGGAGCACTCCGTCGAGCTGCCGACGCAGACCGCGAACCCGCGCCGCACCATCCTGATGAACGTGCCGGTCGCCGCCGCCGCGGAGTAGCCACCCCGCAAAGGAACGTGAAGCGCCGCTGCCCGCCGCGTTAGCCTGGGGTCCGCAGACTCCAGCCAGCGGAAATACAGAGGGGCAGACGCAACAGGTGCGCATCGCCAGGTTCTCGATCGACGGCAACGTCGCGTTCGGCGCGGTCGAGGGCGACGGCGCCCCCGGCGACGACTCCACGCTCGTGCTCGACATCATCAAGGGCATTCCCTTCGCGGACTTCGAGCTCTCGGGCACGAAGGTCCCGATGAGCAAGGTCCGACTGCTGCCGCCCGTGCTCCCGAACAAGGTCGTGGCCATCGGCCGCAACTACGCGGAGCACGCGGCGGAGCTCGGCAACGAGGTCCCCGACGCCCCGATCACCTTCTTCAAGCCCTCCACCTCGGTGGTCGGCCCGGGGGACCCGATCACATATCCCTCCTTCTCCCAGGACCTCCACCACGAGGCGGAGCTCGCCGTGGTCATCGGCCGTATGTGCCGGGAGGTCCCGAAGGAGCGCGTCAAGGACGTCATCCTCGGCTACACCTGCGCCAACGACGTCACCGCGCGCGACGTCCAGAAGCGGGAGAAGCAGTGGGCGCGGGCCAAGGGCTTCGACAGCTCCTGCCCCCTCGGCCCCTGGATCGAGACAGACCTGGACCCGAGCGACCTGACCATCCAGTGCACGGTCAACGGCGAACAGCGCCAGCTCGGCCGTACCAGCGACATGGTCCGTTCCATCGAGGACCTGATCGTCCACATCTCCGAGGCCATGACGCTGCTCCCCGGCGACGTCATCCTCACGGGGACCCCGGCCGGAGTCGGCCCCCTCAACGTCGGCGACGAGGTCGCCGTCACCATCGAAGGCATCGGCACTCTCACCAACAAGGTGATCAAGCGTGGCTAACGCGAACTCCCCCAAGCTCTCGACTTCGCTCGAGGAGGGGGTACCCCCCCGCGTACGTTTCTGTCCCTCCCCGACCGGCAACCCCCACGTGGGCCTGGTCCGGACCGCACTCTTCAACTGGGCGTTCGCCCGCCACCACGGCGGTACGTTCGTCTTCCGCATCGAGGACACCGACGCGGCCCGCGACTCCGAGGAGTCCTACGACCAGCTGCTCGCCTCGCTGCGCTGGCTCGGCTTCACCTGGGACGAGGGCCCCGAGGTGGGCGGCCCGCACGCCCCGTACCGCCAGTCCGAGCGCATGGACATCTACGCGGACGTCGCGAAGAAGCTGCTCGACGGCGGCTACGCGTACCACTGCTACTGCTCCACCGAAGAGCTCGACGCCCGCCGCGCGGCGGCCCGCGCCGCCGGCAAGCCCTCCGGCTACGACGGCCACTGCCGCGAGCTCACCCCCGTGCAGATCGAGGCGTACCAGGGCGAGCACCGCCCGGCGATCGTCCGCTTCCGGATGCCCGACGAGCCGATCACCTTCACCGACCTCGTCCGCGGCGAGCTGACCTTCACCCCGGAGAACGTGCCGGACTTCGGCATCGTCCGGGCCACCGGCGCCCCGCTGTACACGCTGGTCAACCCGGTCGACGACGCGCTGATGGAGATCACGCACGTCCTGCGCGGCGAGGACCTGCTCTCCTCCACCCCCCGCCAGATCGCCCTCTACAAGGCGCTGATCGAACTGGGCGTCGCCAAGAGCACCCCCGCCTTCGGCCACCTGCCGTACGTGATGGGCGAGGGCAACAAGAAGCTCTCCAAGCGCGACCCCGAGGCCTCGCTCAACCTGTACCGCGAGCGCGGTTTCCTCCCCGAGGGGCTGCTGAACTACCTCTCGCTCCTCGGCTGGTCCTTCTCCAAGGACCAGGACGTCTTCTCGATCGAGGAGATGGTGTCGAAGTTCGACATCGACGGCGTCAACGCCAACCCGGCCCGCTTCGACCTGAAGAAGGCCGAGTCGATCAACGGCGACCACATCCGCCTGCTGGACCCGAAGGCCTTCGCGGACGCCTGCGCCCCGTGGCTGCAGGCCCCGCACGCCAACTGGGCCCCCGAGGACTTCGACGCCGAGGCCTGGGCGCGGATCGCCCCGCACGCCCAGACCCGGGTGACCGTCCTGTCGGACATCACGGCCAACGTCGACTTCCTGTTCCTGAAGGAGCCGGTGTCGGACCAGGCCTCGTGGGACAAGGCGATGAAGGGCGAGCCGGCCGCGCTGCTCACCACGGCGCGCGCCAACCTGGAGTCGGCGGACTGGACGGACCCCGAGTCCCTCAAGCAGGCCGTGCTGACCGCCGGTGAGGCCCACGGCCTCAAGCTCGGCAAGGCCCAGGCGCCGGTCCGCGTGGCCGTCACCGGCCGCACGGTCGGCCTGCCGCTCTTCGAGTCCCTGGAGATCCTGGGCAAGGAGCGGTCGCTGGCCCGCATCGACGCGGCGCTGGCCAAGCTCGCCGCGTAGCGGCTCCGTACGAGGACCAGGCCCGGACCCGAGGCAGTTGCCAGGGGTCCGGGCCTGAGTTCTGTGCGGCGAGGGGGTTCAGCCCTCGGTGAGGATGGTCCGGGCCGCGGCGACCTTCTTCCGGTGCAGCTCGCGCAGCTCCTGGAGCACCTTCGTATCCCCCGAGACCATCGCCTGCTGGATTTCCGACTCCACGGCGAACCACGAGTTCAACAGATCGGTACGCGTCTTGCAGGCCACGTCGGCCTGCGCCGTGGCCTTTTCCTCCGCCGTCACGGGACCCTCCTGGAATTTCCCCACGGACGGCGGGTCCATCGGTGACGCGTAGATGTATCCCTCTTCCTTCATGTACGCGGACCATTTCCGGAACGCCGCCTGGGTCTCGGGGCGGGCCATCGAGTCCTGATAACTCTGACTCGATATGTGGCGCGCCGTCTCGATGGCCTGCGGGTGTTCGTAGTCCTTGCGGAAATCAAGAATCGATTGGCCCAGGCAGCCCTCTTCCGGGATCGCCTTGCCGCCGTATTCGAGCCGCCCCGTCTTCCCTTCGGATCCTCGTCCGCCGTACAGCACGGATATCTGTTCCTTGCTGAGCTCTTCGTCCTGGGCCGGGGGCTGCGCGGCCGGGAGACGGTAACCGGGGGCAAGGGCGGCGTCCTGCTCGGACAGGCCGTAGCGGCGGTCGACCCCGGGGGCCACGGCGGTGCGCTCGGGCGGCCGGTAGCCGAGCGAGTAGCCGGCCATGCACCTCTTCGCCGGCACCTGCTCGGCGGCTTCGATCGTGGCGTACTCGTCGGCGGTGTAGCTGTACGCGGCCATGGGCAGCCGGAAGGTGCAGCCCGGGGCCGAGAGGGAGGGCCGCCCGCCCGGAGGCTGCGCGGTGCCGGCGTCCGCGGGTCGCACCGCGCCGTCCTGCGAGGTTCCCTGAGCCGAGCATCCGGCCAGAACGAACGCGGCGAGCAGGGCAGTTGCCACTCGTCTCGTGGTCATGCTTTCCGCGCGGGGCTGTGGTGCGCTGCGGGAGTGACGGCCGGCGTCAGTTGAACATGTAGCAGTTCGAGCCCGTACGGGAACCGAAGCCGAGAGAGGCGTTCTGGTGGTAGGTCTTGTTCAGCTTGTAGACGTCGGTGAGGGACGCGACCGCGTCACAGACACCGGCGAAGCCGCTGTTGTAGAAGACGGTGGCCTTCTGCATGCTGCCGTTGTAGAAGGGGGCGGCGTTGTTCTTGACGGGCCGGCCGTATCCGGCCTTGCCCGACTCCAGGTACGTGTATCCGCTGAGGTTGGATATCTCGCCCTCCCAGCCGCTCGTGCCGGTGAAGCTGATCCGGGAGCCGGTCAGGTTGGAGTTGTAGGAGAAGGTGCCACAGTTCGCGTGGTAGGCGTTGCACCAGATGTCATTACCGCTGGAGGCCTGGGCGGGGGCCACGGTGACGGCGAGAGCGGCAACGGCGGGAATTGCCACAGCCATGGCGCGGTGAATGGTGCGCAGGAAAATGCTCCCTGAATGAAGATCGTGGGGGGCGGCACCGGAGTGTCTGCGGACGGCGGCCCCGAAGGTCAAGAAGAATAGAAGTGGATCGTTGAATTCCAGTTCTTGTGTACGCGAGACATGGTCCGCAGGGGTTTCGCATACTTGGGGCATGGTCATCCGAGCGGTTCTCTGGGACATCGACGACACCCTGTTCGACTACACCGGGGCCGATGCCGCCGGACTGGCGCGCCAGCTGGAGGCCGAGCGGCTCGCGGAGCGGTACGGGACCCCCACGCAGGCGCTCGCGCTGTGGCGGGAGATCACCGACCGGCACTGGGCCCGCTTCGCGGCCGGCGAGGGCACCTTCCAGGGGCAGCGGCAGGAGCGGGTGCGGGAGTTCCTGGAGCGGCCGGCGATGACCGCGGACGAGGCCGACGCCTGGTTCGACCGGTACGTGGAGCACTACAAGGCCGCCTGGGTCGTCTTCCCCGACGTGGTCCCCGCCCTCGACGCCCTCGCGACCGACTACCGGCACGGGGTGCTCTCGAACTCCTCCACCGCGAACCAGGACCCGAAGCTGCGCGACCTCGGCCTGCGCGACCGCTTCGAGGTGCTGGTCTGCGCCGTCGAACTCGGGATCAGCAAGCCCGAGGCGGGGGCCTTCCTCGCCGCGTGCGAGGCGCTCGGGCTGCCGCCCGGCGAAGTGGCGTACGTGGGGGACCAGCCGGAGATCGACGCGCGGGGGGCGCGTGACGCCGGATTGACGGCCGTCTGGATCGACCGGACCGGCGGCCGCGGCCCCGGGCCCGAGGGGGCGCACCGCATCGAAGCCCTTGACCAGCTCCCACGGCTGCTGGCACGGGATACCCGTTTTGGAGCACGGTCAGGCATCCGGTAATGTTCTTTCTGCGCCGCCGGAGCGGGCCGAAAGGCCGGACGGAGGCGCCACCCGAAGAAAAGCCCCGGTAAGGGGTTGACTTTTGGTGGGGTATGGTGTAATTGGCAACACGAGGGTTTCTGGTTCCCTTATTCTAGGTTCGAGTCCTGGTACCCCAGCGCAGTGCAGTAGTAACGCAGTGCTTTGCCCCCGTTGTGTAGCGGCCTAGCACGCCGCCCTCTCAAGGCGGTAGCGCCGGTTCGAATCCGGTCGGGGGTACAGATCCTTCCCGCGAGATCTCCAGGGTCGCACCCGGACGTCTTGATGCAGGATCGCTAGGGCCCCCGTTGTGTAGCGGCCTAGCACGCCGCCCTCTCAAGGCGGTAGCGCCGGTTCGAATCCGGTCGGGGGTACTGTTGGTCTGGTCTAGACCACTTTGGGCTATAGTGTAATTGGCAACACGAGGGTTTCTGGTTCCCTTATTCTAGGTTCGAGTCCTGGTAGCCCAGCGCAGTAACAGCAGCACCAGCTAGCCCCCGTTGTGTAGCGGCCTAGCACGCCGCCCTCTCAAGGCGGTAGCGCCGGTTCGAATCCGGTCGGGGGTACGCATCGAAGAGGCCTTCCGCGTTCATCGCGGAGGGCCTCTTTCGCGTTGTGCCGGCGCGCGGACAAGTGCGGGCCCGGAGGCGCGTGTTAGGACGTGTGCGGCGTCGTACGCGCCCCCGGGCCCGGGGGTGAACAGATGGGGATGGAAGGTCAGCCGGAGCGGCGCAGCGCCTCCGTGAGCCGTGCGGCCGCGTCGATGACGGCCTGGGCGTGCATCCGGCCCGGGTGACGGGTCAGCCGCTCGATCGGCCCGGAGACCGATACGGAGGCCACGACGCGGTTCGACGGCCCGCGCACCGGTGCCGAGACGGAGGCCACGCCGGGCTCCCGCTCGCCGATCGACTGCGCCCAGCCGCGACGCCGTACGCCCGAGAGCGCCGTCGCCGTGAAGCGCGCCCCCTGAAGGCCGCGGTGGAGCCGCTCGGGCTCTTCCCACGCCATCAGGATCTGCGCGGCCGAACCGGCCTTCATCGGGAGCGTCGAGCCCACCGGGACGGTGTCCCGAAGGCCCGAGAGCCGCTCCGCGGCCGCCACGCAGATGCGCATGTCTCCCTGACGGCGGTAGAGCTGCGCGCTCTCTCCCGTCACGTCACGGAGGTGGGTGAGTACCGGTCCCGCCGTGGCCAGCAGGCGGTCCTCGCCGGCCGCGGCGGCGAGCTCCGCCAGCCGCGGTCCGAGGATGAACCGGCCCTGCATGTCCCTCGCCACCATCCGGTGGTGTTCCAGTGCCACGGCAAGGCGATGTGCCGTGGGTCGTGCGAGCCCTGTCGCCGCGACCAGCCCGGCGAGGGTGGCCGGACCGGACTCCAGTGCGCTCAATACCAGAGCTGCCTTGTCGAGAACGCCGACGCCGCTAGAGTTGTCCATGAAACGATATTCGCGTCTCACACTGTGAAACGCAAGTTCAATTTTTCCAAGAACGAGCGAGTCTGTATGTGCGGGTCCACGAACCACTGGGTCCGAGCCGTCGTCCGGGACGTGGGGTACGGACGGCACGGCGCACAAGATCTCTATGAAGCGCCGGCACAACCGGCCGGCCGGAGGGAAAGCGATGGGTAGGACACTCGCGGAGAAGGTCTGGGACGACCATGTCGTCCGGCGCGCCGAAGGCGAGCCCGACCTCCTCTTCATCGATCTGCACCTGCTGCACGAGGTGACCAGCCCGCAGGCCTTCGAGGGGCTGCGTCAGGCCGGCCGCAAGGTCCGACGCCTCGACCTCACCATCGCGACCGAGGACCACAACACCCCCACCCTCGACATCGACAAGCCGATCGCCGACCCGGTCTCCCGCGCCCAGCTGGAGACGCTGCGGGCGAACTGCGCCGAGTTCGGCGTGCGCCTGCACTCGCTGGGCGATGTCGAGCAGGGCGTCGTCCACGTGGTGGGACCGCAGCTGGGTCTGACCCAGCCCGGCACCACCGTGGTCTGCGGCGACTCGCACACCTCCACGCACGGCGCCTTCGGCGCGCTGGCCTTCGGTATCGGCACCAGCCAGGTCGAGCACGTACTGGCCACCCAGACGCTGCCGCTGGCCCGCCCGAAGACGATGGCGATCACCGTCACCGGCGCACTGGCCGAGGGCGTCACCGCGAAGGACCTGATCCTGGCGATCATCGCCAAGATCGGCACCGGCGGCGGCCAGGGCTACATCCTGGAGTACCGGGGCGAGGCCATCGAGAAACTGTCGATGGAAGCCCGCATGACCATCTGCAACATGTCGATCGAGGCCGGTGCCCGCGCGGGCATGATCGCCCCTGATCAGACCACCTTCGACTACCTGCAGGGCCGCGACCACGCCCCCGTCGGCGAGGACTGGGACGCGGCGGTCGCGTACTGGCGGACCCTGCGCACCGACGACGACGCGGTCTTCGACGCGGAGGTCGTCGTCGACGGCGCCACGCTGTCCCCCTTCGTCACCTGGGGCACCAACCCGGGCCAGGGCGCGCCGCTGTCGGCCGACGTCCCCGACCCGGCTTCGTACGAGGACGCTTCGGAGCGCCTGGCCGCCGAAAAGGCCCTGGAGTACATGGGGTTGACCGCCGGGCAGCCGCTGCGGGACATCAAGGTCGACACCGTCTTCGTAGGTTCCTGCACCAACGGCCGCATCGAGGACCTGCGCGCCGTCGCCGGCATCATCGAGGGCCGTAAAGTCGCCGACGGCGTACGGATGCTGGTCGTCCCGGGCTCGGTCCGGGTGGCCCTGCAGGCCGTGGAAGAGGGTCTGGACAAGGTCTTCAAGGAGGCTGGCGCCGAGTGGCGGCACGCGGGCTGTTCGATGTGCCTGGGCATGAACCCCGACCAACTGGCGCCCGGTGAGCGCTCCGCGTCCACCTCCAACCGCAACTTCGAGGGCCGGCAGGGCAAGGGCGGGCGCACCCACCTGGTCTCCCCGCAGGTGGCCGCCGCCACCGCGGTGCTGGGCCATCTGGCCTCGCCCGCCGACCTGTCCGCCGCCGACGCGACCGCCGGAGTCTGAACCATGGAAGCCTTCACCACCCACACCGGCCGGGCCGTCCCGCTGCGCCGCAGCAACGTCGACACCGACCAGATCATCCCGGCCCACTGGCTGAAGAAGATCACCCGCGACGGGTTCGAGGACGGGCTCTTCGAGGCCTGGCGCAAGGACCCGGAGTTCGTCACGAACCGCCCGGAGCGCGCCGGCGCGACCGTCCTGGTCGCCGGCCCCGACTTCGGTACGGGTTCCTCGCGCGAGCACGCCGTCTGGGCCCTGCAGAACTTCGGCTTCAAGACGGTCATCTCCTCCCGCTTCGCCGACATCTTCCGCGGGAACTCCCTGAAGAACGGTCTGCTGACCGTCGTCCTCCCGCAGGAGACCGTCGAGCGGCTGTGGAAGCTGACCGAGGCCGACCCCACCGCCGAGATCACGGTCGACCTGGTCGACCGCCAGGTGCGAGCGGAGGGCGTCGTCGCGGAGTTCGAACTCGACGACAACGCCCGCTGGCGTCTGCTGGAGGGCCTGGACGACATCTCGCTCACCCTTCAGAACGAAGCGGACATCGCCACGTACGAAAGCGCCCGACCCACCTTCAAGCCGCGCACGATTCAGGTCTGATTCCTGCCTGATCAGCGCTTATTCACCTTCTGGTGATCACATCGAGAACACTGTGCCCCCCGCCCTCCGGCGGGGGGCACAGCCGTTTGTTGAGGCCCCGTGAGGCGACAACTCGCCCCAGATGGCACAATCTGTGCATGGAACGCGACAGTCAACTCGAGCTCTACGAACTCGTCGCGGACCGGTTGAAAGAAGCACACACACGGGTGCGCTCACTGCAAGTCCCGGAGGGCGTAAGGATGGCGCTGTCCCGGAAGCTGTTGGTCGTCACGGCCGCGGCGAAGCATGATCTCGCCGATGCGGCCAGGCGCCTGGACAGGTTGATGAAGGACCTCGACGAGGGTCGATTCCCTGAAGGCGACTGATGCGAAGGAACTCCGTAACGGCCTACAGCGTTGCGGCACTAGGGTGATTAGCCCGTTTCGTGTTTGATTTGCGGTATATATCCGCCTAACGTGCGAAATAAGCTTGAACACATTCGTTCTGGCGAAGTCTCCGAAGGGGAAGACGTGAACAAGGCGCAGCTCGTAGAAGCGATTGCCGACAAGCTGGGCGGCCGTCAGCAGGCCGCGGATGCTGTCGACGCGGTACTGGACGCGATCGTCCGCGCTACCGTCGCGGGCGACCGGGTCTCGGTCACGGGCTTCGGCTCGTTCGAGAAGGTCGACCGTCCGGCCCGTTACGCCCGCAACCCGCAGACGGGTGAGCGCGTCCGGGTCAAGAAGACCTCTGTGCCCCGCTTCCGTGCCGGCCAGGGCTTCAAAGACCTGGTCAGCGGCACCAAGAAGCTCCCCAAGGGGGGCGAGGTGTCCGTGAAGAAGGCGCCCAAGGGCAGCCTCACGGGTGGTGCCTCCGCGACGGTCAAGAAGGCCGTCGCGAAGAAGGCCACCACCGCCAAGAAGGCCGCGGCGAAGACCACGGTCGCGAAGAAGGTCGTGGCCAAGAAGGCCACGGCGACCGCCAAGAAGGCGGCGGTGAAGAGCACCGCCACGGCCAAGAAGGCCACCGCGGCCGCCAAGAAGACCACCGCCGCGGCCAAGAAGGCCACGCCCGCCGCGAAGAAGACCACCGCCGCGGCGAAGAAGACCGCGCCGGCGGCCAAGAAGGTCACCGCAGCGACGAAGGCGCCCGCCAAGAAGACGGCGACGCGCAAGGCCACCGCGAAGAAGACCACCGCCCGCAAGAAGTAGGGGCACGCGTCACACAGGCCGGGCCGGCTTTCCCCGTGTGGGGGAGCCGGCCCGCGGTGCGTTCGGCGCGCCGGCGACCCGTCCGGGTCGCGGGCGGCCGTGCCTTCAGAACGTCTGCAGCGTCACCAGGGTGATCCGCAGGTTCGCACCCGCGCCGTCCGTCTCGATCCGGACCCGCTGCCCGGGCCGCAGCAGCCGCAGGCCGCCCGCGTCGAAGGCCGGGGCCTCGAAAGGCACCGGAGTGCCGTCGTCCAGCAGCACACTGCCGCTGCGGGTCTGGGAGTCGTACGTGTACGCGGTCGCCTGCATACGGGCACTGTATCGGGCGGTGTGGCGCCCCACGCCGAGGGTGAGAGCGGTACGCAGATCCGCCGCCGTGTCCACGTCCCGGCGCACGCTGTCGACGTCCGCCAGGGCGATTTCCACCGCCCCCGAGGCCGAATGCCTGGCCCGTGACGGCCCACCGAACGAAGGGGTCAATTCCACGTCCGGCGCGGCGGAAAGCAGGGTCGTCCCGATTCCGGCCGCATCCGCCAGAAATGCCCGCGGAAATACCGAAGCGTTTTCGAGCACGCGTTGCAATTCCGGGGGCCTCAGCGCCGGCAGATCGGCGTTCAGCGCGGCCACGGCGGCGCCCGGCCGCCCCGACCGCACGGCCCGCGCCCCGTGGTCCAGGGCCGCGTTGAGCCCGGCCGCCGGGACGTCGGAGACGATCCGCGCCCCGAGCCGCGCCAGTTCCGCACCGGCCGCGGGGTCGTCCGTGACGACCACCACATCCGCGACCGCCGCGCAGGCCAAGGCCCCCGCGACGGTGTCCTGGGCGAAGGCCAGGGCAAGGCCCGGACGAGAGGCGCCCACGGCCCGCGCGAGACGGCTCTTCGCCACCACCAGAGGCTTCAGCGGGACCACCAAACTCCAGACGGCGTTCGTGACGGACCCCTTCCCTCCGGTGCGCTCCGGCACAACCTTCGACCATGGTCAGGTCATGGCCGGGTCATGTGTCGGCCCATTGTCGCCTTCGCCCGGGCAACCCGGGAGTCCGGCGGGGTGAGCGGGGCGTACGGTGTTCTCGACAGAGACCGGGCGTGGGGTGACACTTGTCCGGCCCACGAGGTGCCCAAGCCGCGCACCGGTCCTAGAGGAAGGTGTCCGAGTGTCCCGCCGCAGAATCGGCTTCTGGTACCGCCTGGCGGCGGTCATCGCAAAACCGCCGCTGGTAGTGCTCTTCAAGCGGGACTGGCGGGGAATGGAGCACATTCCGGCCGAGGGCGGTTTTATCACCGCCGTCAATCACAACTCGTATCTGGACCCGCTCTCGTACGCGCACTTCCAGTACAACACCGGCCGCGTGCCCCGATTGCTCGCCAAGGCCGCCCTCTTCAAGGTCCCCATTGTCGGGTCGATCCTCCACGGTAGCGGGCAGATCCCCGTCTACCGCGAGTCCACCAACGCCCTGGACGCGTTCCGGGCCGCCGTGGACGCCATCGAGCGCGGCGAATGCGTGGCCTTCTACCCGGAGGGCACCCTCACCCGCGACCCCGACATGTGGCCGATGGCCGGCAAGACCGGCGCCGCCCGCGTGGCGCTGATCACCAGGGCCCCCGTCATCCCGGTGGCCCAGTGGGGCGCGAACCTCGCGATGCCGCCCTACGCCAAGGAGAACAAGGTCCGGCTCTTCCCGCGCAAGACCCTCCAGGTGCTCGCCGGACCGCCGGTGGACCTCTCGGCCTTCTACGACCGGGAACCCACCCCGGAGGTCCTGCGGGAGGTCACCGAGGCCATCATGGCGGCCATCACCGCGCTGCTGGAGGAGGTGCGCGGCGAGACCGCGCCCGAGCAGCCGTACGACCATCGCAACGCCAGGGCGGAACAGCGGCGCAAGGCCGCAGGGGAGGGCAACAAGTGACACGTCCCGTGAAGGCGACCGTCTTCGGAACAGGCTCCTGGGGCACGGCCTTCGCCATCGTGCTCGCCGACGCGGGCTGCGAGGTGACGCTGTGGGGCCGCCGCCAGGAGGTGGTCGACTCCATCAACACCGGCCGGACCAACCCGGACTACTTCCCCGGCATCGAACTCCCCGCGAACCTCCGGGCCACCACCGACCCGGCCGAGGCCGCGGCCGGCGCCGACTTCACCGTCCTCGCCGTCCCGTCCCAGACCCTGCGCGAGAACCTCGCCGCGTGGACGCCCCTCCTGGCCCCCGACACCGTGCTCGTCTCCCTGATGAAGGGCATCGAACTCGGCACCGCCAAGCGGATGAGCGAGGTCATCGAGGAGGTGGCCAAGGTCCCCGCCGAGCGCATCGCCGTGGTCACCGGCCCGAACCTGGCCGCCGAGATCGCCGCCCGCCAGCCCGCCGCCTCCGTCGTCGCCTGCGTGGACGAGGCCGTGGCCCAGCGCCTCCAGGCCGCCTGCCACACCGCGTACTTCCGCCCGTACACGAGCACCGACGTCACCGGCTGCGAGCTCGGCGGCGCCGTCAAGAACGTCATCGGCCTCGCCGTCGGCATCGCGGACGGGATGGGCCTGGGCGACAACACCAAGGGCTCGCTCATCACCCGCGGACTCGCCGAAGCCACCCGCCTCGGCGTGGCGATGGGCGCCGACCCGCTCACCTTCTCCGGCCTCGCGGGCCTCGGCGACCTGGTCGCCACCTGCTCCTCGCCGCTCTCCCGGAACCACACCTTCGGCACCAACCTGGGCCGCGGGATGACCCTGGAGGAGACCATCGCGGTCACCAAGCAGACCGCCGAGGGCGTCAAGTCCTGCCAGTCGGTGGCGGATCTGGCACGCCGCCACGGGGTGGACATGCCGATCACCGACACGGTGGTGGACATCGTCCACCACGGCAAGCCGACGCTGGTCGCGCTCAAGGACCTGATGGGCCGCAGCGCCAAACCGGAACGTCGCTGACTCCATTCCGCACGTCTGAGCGGGTACTCTCGTGGCGATATGAGCAGCGAGAACCTCCCCCAGACCCCTGAGCAGCAGGGCCGCAAGCCCCGCGTGGCCGTCGTGTTCGGCGGCCGCAGCTCGGAACACGCCATCTCGGTCGTCACGGCGGGCGCCGTGCTGCGCTCCATCGACCGCTCCAAGTACGAGGTGCTGCCCATCGGCATCACCACGGACGGCCGATGGGCGCTGACCGCCGACGAGCCCGAGCGGATGGCCATCGCCGACCGCAAGCTCCCGAGTGTCGAGGAGCTCGCCGACTCCGAGGACGGCGCCGTCGTGCTCTCGGTCGACCCGGCCAGCCGCCAGGTCGTCTACACCGAACCGGGCGCCGTCCCCAAGGCCCTGGGCGAGGTCGACGTCGTCTTCCCCGTCCTGCACGGCCCGTACGGCGAGGACGGCACCCTCCAGGGCCTCCTGGAGCTCTCCGGCATCCCGTACGTCGGCTCCGGCGTCCTCGCCTCGGCCGTCGGCCAGGACAAGGACTACATGAAGCGGGTGTTCACCTCCTTCGGGCTGAGCGTCGGCCCGTACGTGACCATCCGGCCCCGCGAGTGGGAGACCGACCGGGACGCCGCCACGGGCAAGATCCTGGACTTCGCCGCCGAACACGGCTGGCCGCTGTTCATCAAGCCCGCCCGGGCCGGCTCCTCCATCGGCATCACCAAGGTCGACGACGCCTCCGGCCTCGACGCGGCGATCAGGGAGGCCCGGCGCCACGACCCGAAGATCATCGTGGAGGCGCTGCTGCGCGGCCGCGAGATCGAGTGCGGCGTCCTGGAGTTCGAGGACGGGCCGCGCGCGAGCGTCCCGGCCGAGATCCCGCCGGTGTCCAGCCACGACTTCTACGACTTCGAGGCGAAGTACATCGACTCCGCCTCCGGGATCGTGCCCGCCCCGCTCACCCCGGAGCAGACCGCCGAGGTGCAGCGGCTCGCGATCGAGGCCTTCGAGGCCGCGTCCTGCGAGGGCCTGGTGCGTGCCGACTTCTTCCTCACCGAGGACGGCACCTTCGTCATCAACGAGATCAACACGATGCCGGGCTTCACCCCGATCTCGATGTACCCGCTGATGTGGCAGAAGACGGGCATCGAGTACCCGGAGCTGGTGGACAGCCTGATCCAGGCGGCCCTGCGCCGCTCCACCGGCCTGCGCTGAGAGTCGTCCGAAACGCCGACCGCCCGCCGACCGCCTTCGAAG